>JANMSC010000013.1:0-3301 GCA_031388885.1 Gemmatimonadales bacterium
CGTCGGGCGGTGTGCCGCGCCCGACCAGCACCACCGTCCAGAGCACGTCGCTCGTGGTGCGCGTGCGAATCTGGAACCGCCGCGTGGAGGGGTTCACGCCGGTGCCGCGGTGCGGCTTCGACCAGAGCGCCTTCTCGTCGATCACCCTGGACGTGATGGCGTTTCCGAAAGGCAGCACGCGCACCGTGAGTCCGTTCCCCGCCGGCCAGGTGTAGCCCACACCGTCGGCGCGCGGAGACACCGCGGCATGCCACACCGTTTCCCACCTGCCGTCAGCCTGCGCAACACGCTCCTTGTCGGCGGGACGATGGCGATCGAACCCTGGCAGCGCACGCGGATCGTCCATCGCCACGCTATCGTACGCCGCGATGATCGACCAGTCGGGGGTCGTCGTGTAAACGGTTGTTCGGGTCGCGGCGTGCAGGAACTCCGGCAGCGGTTTGCCGGAGGCCGCCGGGGAGGGTGGACCATGCGTCTCCCCCATGATGCTCCACCAGCCCGCGCCCGAATCCACGCGCACCATCCGACGCAACGGCATCGCGCCAAACCCAGCGTAACTCACGCCGTTTGTCGCATAGGCGTGGCCAGCATCGCCGGAGTAACCGATCGGATGGTCGAGCACCCAGGCGCCGTCGCGATAGTACGCGATGTTGCTCAAGTAATGGACATCGTGATCGTCGTTCGTGCGTGTGATCGCCTGGATGAACAACAGCGCCCGCTCCGACTTGATGTAGAGGTGGCCCCGACCGGCCGCGAGCAAGGTCCCTTGCGGCAACCGGGTCGCCACCGGCGCGTACGGGTTGTAGAACAGCAGGATGCGCGCATACGGTTCGGCGCTATGATATCCGGTTCCGCCGTACCGGCTCCAGAGGTCGATGAGGAGTCGGTGGGTTGCGGAATCACCGCTCACCCCCTGCAGCATCCCGAGAAGTGTCACGCGCTTGAAGAGTCGTCCGCGAAAATCGCGAGGGTGTTCCTCGTCACCCCACTGCACCGCCTGGGCCAGGTCCGGCGTGACCGCAAAGGTCTCGCGCAGCGCGGCCTGACGCAGAAACGTCGTCGTCGTCGGGAAGGCATCGCGGCCGAGTGCGGTCCGCATCGCTTCGACTCCGAGGACGACGAGTTGCACCGTGCCGAGGTTGTAGTGTCCCGATTCGTGCCACTCGCCGCCGCTGGCGCGTCGGCTAAAGAACTCGAGCGTGTTGCGTGCGGTGGCCTTGTTGTCTGCGGTCGCCACGAGCCCGCCGATCGGGACCTCGCTGCCGCCGAGGGGTGCTGACGTCGAATCGAGCCAATGCCCCTGGCGGTTCAGCGAGCGGTTGAACTGGTCCAGCACGGCCAGACCGAAGTAAATCCCGATTGTCTGGTCGCTGTCATGCACCCGGAACCCGCCGCGATACCGCTTGCCGGTGCGGCCGATCGCGAATTGTGCCCAGCCGTCGAGCTTGCGCAGGATGGTGGCACGGTCGGTCGGACCCATCGCCTCCCACAGCCAGTCGGTCAGTATCACGTTTTCGGTAAAGTTTTCCCGCACCGAATTGGCATTGCTTGGCGTGTCGCCTGTGGCGAGGAGTCGGGCAACGCCCTTGCGCGCGGCGACGAGGTCGCCGGTCGCCTGATACATCCAGGCGCACCAGAGGCCGGTGTCGGCGTACCGCTGCTTCGGCGTGCCACTTACGGCACAATTGCTCGATGCCAACCGAAACAGCGGGTGCTGCTCCGCGCGCATGCGGCTCCACGTCGCACGCCGGGCCGGCGTGACGATGAAGATCGGCAGGCGCGATGGCAGGCCGACGTTTGCAGGCGCTGTCGAGGGGGTACGCAACGTGTCGGCCCGCGCGGGTGGCCTGACCACCTCGTGCGGGATAGGGAGTGGAATCGGACACCCGTCGGTGATCGTGACCCGCCGCGCCCGGTCCATCTCCCAGAGTCGGACCGCCTCGGCGTTCGCCCCGGCCCGGGTGCGTTGCGCCGACACGGAGTCGCCACCTACGCGCACCACAAACGATCCTGCGCCGGGCGTCGTCCCCCCCGGACACCCCTGCCCTCGGGCTGGGTCGGGGCGGCAGGCGAGCAACGCGATGATCGTCAGGGTCGCGCGCCAGCATCCCAAAGCCATGGGCATCCTCATGGTTCGAACGGTAGCCTCCCCCCGGTCGGCGCGCGCGTACCCCCGACCATGTCGGAACTGGGTCGGCCTTCATCCCGGCAGGGGCTCAGGCCGATACTCGCGTTCCGACAGTGGACGTCTGTCCGCGGCATCAGGCCGCATGCCACACGCCACCTGCAACCGTCAACGCATGCCCAGGAGCTTCCTCATATGATGGCACGCAACCGCAAGGGCTTCACGCTGATCGAGCTGTTGATCGTCGTGGTGATCATCGGCATCCTCGCCGCTATCGCCATCCCGAAGTTTGCGGCATCAAAGGACAAGGCCAAGCTGGCCATCGTGAAGACCGACTTGAAGAACATCCAGACCGCGCAGGAAGCGTACTTCGCGGACTTCTCAACGTACACTAGCGCGCTGTCGGCGACGATCTTCTCGCCGAGCACTGGGAACACGGTCGCGGCGGGCGGGACGACGACGTCGTTCACGGCGACCGTGACCAACGCCAGCATCACCGCAACTCCGAAGTCATGTTCGGTGACCGTCGGCGACGGCACCACCACCGATGGTGTGGCGATCTGCAGCTGACGTAACACGGAGGTGCCGGATGCAGTGCCACGGGTCGGTCACCCATCGGGAGACCGGCCCGTGTCGCGTGCTCGCTGCCCTTCGCCTTGCGCGCCAAGCGGCGGTGGATATTGTACCGGCTCCGGCTCGCCACCCCTTTCGGGATTCCCCTTGGACCATTCAATCCTGCCGCTCTTCATCGGCGGCGACTTTGTCGCCGCGGACGCCCAGGCGATCCGCACGCGACAGAACCCCTCCGATCCGTCGGACATTTTGGGGGTCGCGCCCGTTGCGATCGCCGAGCGCGCCAGCGACCTCGCCGACGCACGGTATCACGTGGGCAACTGGTTTGCCCCGATCACCGTCCGGTTCGCCAGTGCTGATGATCCGCTCGCTCGCCGTGAGCTCTTCGGTCCAGTCCTCGGGGTATTGCGCGCCGACAGCCTCGATGATGCGGTTGCCCTTGCGAACGACACACCGTTCGGGCTGTCAGCGTCGTTGTTCACTCGCGATCTGAGCGCGGCGATGCGGTATGTTCGCTCGATCGAGGCAGGCCTGGTGCGCGTCAACGGCGATACCACGGGCGTGGATCCTCACGCCCCGTTCGGCGGCATGAAGAGCTCCAGC
>JANMSC010000018.1:0-15921 GCA_031388885.1 Gemmatimonadales bacterium
GCCAGGTGCCCCCCGCGCCGGCCCCTCCGCCGGCCGTCGTGCCGCCACGGACCGAGCGTCAGCTGCAGACCCGCACGCCGGCGACGCCGCTGCCCGGCGAAACTCCGAGCAGCGGGCAGGATGTGGCGAATGTCAGGATCGCCGGGTTCGAGTCACGGTATCAGGGGTATGTGCGCAACATCGTGATCCAGGTGCGCAACCGGTGGCAGCGCCCACTCGGGTCGGCGCCGCTGACGGCCGAGATCGCATTCGTGATCCTGCGAGACGGTTCAGTGCGCGAGATCGAGTTCATCAAGCGATCGGGCAACTACTCCTTCGACATGGGCGCGCGGGGAGCCATCGAGGGCGCTGGTGAGGCGAAGGCGTTTGGACCGCTGCCGTCGGCGTTCGAGGGTGACGCACTGCCGATTGCGTTCTTCTTTACACCCGCGGGAGCTCGTCCATGATGGCATTGCGTCGTGCGGTGGTGGCGAGTGTCCTGCTGGGCGCCGTCACCGTACCCATGGCACGCGCCCAGGATCCGGCCGACCGCATCCGGCTCGGCATCACCTATAGTGGCGGCGTCCGGCCCGGGATCGTCGTGGTGGCGGGAGCCGGACTCGATTCGGTACGAGCGATCGTCGAGCGGGACCTCGATCACAGCGACCGCTTCGAGATTGCGCGGGTGACCGACGCCATCGCCCGTACCACCACGCCCGCGCAACTGCTGCAGGCGTTCAAGGCTGCGGGGGTGACGTGGGCGGTCGAGCTGCAGCCCGGGACTGCCGGCGTGCGTGTCAAGCTGCACGAACTCGCGGCGAATTCGGTGCGTCAGCAAGGCGCGCGCGCCGTAGACGTCGCCGGCCAAGGCGATGGTCGCCTCGCCACGCACCGGTTGAGCGACGAGATCGTGCAGTGGGCCACCGGCGGGATCGGCATCGCGGCCACGCGCATCCTCTTCTCGATGGGCAACGACATCTATCGGATTGACGCTGATGGCCAAAACGTCATCCGGGTCACGCGCGGCAACGGATTCGCCCGGTCAGCGGCATGGTCCCCCGATGGTACGAAGCTGGCGTTTTCCGAGCAGCGCGATGCCGCTGGGGTGATCGTGATCCAGACCCTCGCCACCGGTACCCGTGTAACAGTCCCGACGGCGGGGAGTGGCACCAACACCACCCCGGCGTTTTCGCCCGACGGGCAGGAACTGGCCTTCGCCAAGGTGGCGGAGACCGGCACGAACATCCACATTGCCGACATTGCGAAGATGTGCTGCGCGCACCGCGTCACGAGCGGTGGCAAGCTGGCGATTAACATGAGCCCCACCTATTCTCCTGACGGTGGACGGGTCGCATTCGTCTCATCACGCGCCGGAGTCCCGCAGATCCACGTGATGGACAATGACGGCTCGGGACAGCGGTTTCTGGTGCCGCTCGATCAGGGTCTGAGCGGCGCGTCGTTCGCGCCGGACTGGTCGCCGGATGGCGGCAGGATTGTTTTCGCTCGCGACCTGTCGGGTGGGAGTCAGCTCCACGTGTTCACGATCGGGTCCGGACGGACGGCGGCGGCAACGTCGACCGGTCGCAACGAGGACCCGAGCTGGGCGCCTGATTCCCGACACGTTGTGTTTGTGTCGAACCGTAGCGGACGGGGCCAGCTGTGGATTCTCGACCTCGAGACCGGACGTTCCCGGCAACTGGTGACCGCCGGCGCGATCCGACTGCCAGCGTGGTCGCCACGCCTTGCTCGTACCAACCCTTGAAGCGGAGTGCTCCGATGACTCACCGCGCCACCATCGCCGTTCTGGTCGGCCTCTCGATTGCCATCGCCGCCTGCGGCAAGAAGGACCCTGAAGTTCAGCCGGGTCCGATGCCGGGGCAGGGCACCAATCAGGATTCGATCGCGCGTGCGCGCGAGGATTCCATTCGCCGGGCGCGATTCGTCGCCGATTCGATCGCAGCGGCGAATGCCGCGAGAAACGACGCCGCATCGCGCGAGACGCTCCTCGCCGAGCTGAGCCAGATGATCCACTTCGAGTACGACGCGTTCACGATCGGGTCCGGCGACACGGCGGCGCTCGACCGCAAGGCCGCGATCATGCAGGCGAACCCGAATGTCCGCATTCGAATCACTGGTCACTGCGACGAGCGCGGGTCGGACGAGTACAACCTCGCCCTCGGTATGAACCGTGCGACGGCGGCCAAGGACTATCTGGTTCGTATGGGTGTCGATCCGTCGCGAATTGATGTCGCGTCACTCGGTCGCGAGGTTCCGGCCGATCCGTCGTCGAATGAGGCTGCCTGGGCGATGAACCGGCGGGACGAGTTCGCGGTGACCGCCGGCGGCCAGACCCTCATGGCTCCGGGCCGCTGATGTCGCCCCGACACGCCGCCGTGTTGCTCCTCGGGTTCGGCGCCTGTGCCACCCCCGGGCAGGTGCGGCGTGTCGAGACACAGCTCGCCGTGATGGAACGCAACCAGGCTCGCGCCGATTCGGCCCGAGCCTCGGAGCTCACCCAGATCATTGGGCTGCAGCGCCGCATGCTCGACTCGCTCGGCGTGGCATCGCGTGCCGTCGCCAGCATCAAGGGAGAGATGTCGGCCGAGTTTACCGAGTCGCGGCGCCAGTTCCTGCAGGTGCAGGCGCTGCTCGGACAGAGCCAGCAACGGCTGACCGAGTTGCGCAACCAGCTCGAGGCGCGCTCCGACGTGCCGCCAGCGCAGCAAGTGACCCCGTTGCCGGCAGACACGACGCGCCCGACTGATGCCGCGCTTGGCGTGCCGCTCGGCACGCCGTCAGCCGAGGTGATCTACGGCGAGGCACAGCGTCAGCTCAGGCAGAACAGTTTCAGCGCGGCCCGCTCCGCGTACCGCGACGTGTTGCGCTTCTACCCGTCCTCCGCGCGCGTGCCCGACGCATTGTTCGGGATCGGCGAGACCTTCGCTGCCGCCCCCGACTCGGCACGGCTGTATTACAGTGACGTCGAGCGGAATCACCCCCGGTCCGCGTTTGCGCCGCGCGCCCTCTACAAGCTGGGCGTGCTCGAGGAGCGGCGTGGCAACCGAGCCCAGGCGCGCGTGTTCTTCCAGCAGGTGGTCGATCGATATCCCCAATGGGAGGATATCGAGCTGGTGCGTGACCGGCTGCGCGCCCGTCCGTAGCACCCGCCTGCGGCCACCATGACTAATTCGTCAGGCGAGATGCCGTTCCTCGACCATCTCGAGGAGCTTCGGTTTCGCCTGCTGTACTCCCTCATTGCGGTCGTGGTCTGCGTGGGAGTCGGCATCTGGGCCGTGTCCGCGCTCGACCTGATCGTCCTGCTCGCGGCACCGATCGCGCCGTATCTCCCCGACGGCAAGCTCACGATCCTCGGCGTCACCGATCAGTTCATGATCGTGATCAAGCTCGGCTTCATCATCGGACTCGTGCTCGCGTCGCCCTTCCTGATTTACCAGGTCTGGGCCTTCATGTCGCCAGCGCTCTATGAGCGCGAGCGGAAGCTGCTGTTCCCTGCACTCGTGGTCGGGCTCGGGCTCTTCTCGGCCGGGGTGTGGGCCGCCTGGACGTTTGTGGTGCCGTTCTCGTTGAAGATCATGCTGACCTTCCAGAATGATGCCTTCAACACGATGATCACGTACGAGAAATACTTCGGTTTCGTGGTGCAGATCCTGCTGGCACTCGGGCTCTGCTTCGAGCTGCCGTTGATCATGATCCTGCTGTCGCTGATCGGGATCATGAATGTGCAGAAGTACAACACGTTTCGCCGCTACGCGGTCGTGCTGGCGTTTGTTGCCGGGGCGGTGCTTTCGCCCGGTGCTGACGTGATCTCGATGATCCTGTTCACCATTCCCCTCCTGTTGCTGTATGAGATCGGCGTGGCAGGATCGCTCCTGGTGCAGCGTCGCCGAATTCGCGGTGCCGGCGCCATTGGCGCCATCGTGTTGCTGGCGCTGGTGGCCCGTCCCGTACCAGGCATGGCGCAGGACCCGGTTCGGCCTCCGGGGAGTGTCCTCGACCGCCCGGACACCGCGCGGCAACGACCTGCCGGCCAGGGGGTTCGGGCGCTTGACAGCGCATCAGCAAAGCGGCTCGGGTTGCCCAGCGGCCCGAGCCGCATTTTTCCTTCGCCCGATTCGGTCATGCAGGCGCTGCTGTCGCGGCGAGGCTTTGCGGTGACCCGATTCCTTGGTGACACGGCAATCCTGTTTGCTGCCGATCAGCGGATCATCCTCGGTGGGCGTGCCGCCACGGTACGCGACGGCGCGACGCTCGAGGCCGATCAGATCGTGTATGACGATGCGCGCTGCGAGATGGCCGCTCGCGGGGAACCAAAGCTGTTTGAGGGTGCCCGCGTCCTGATCGGCCGCGCGATCCGGTTCGATACGTGCTCCGACCGGGGTGTCATCGACACGGCGCTCACGACATTTCAGGAACTCGGGGCCAACTGGTTCGTTCGCGGCAACCTGGCCATCGATTCGACCGGCAAGCGTCTGTACGCCGGTAACAGTGAGTTCACCTCGTGCGACCTGCCGATCCCGCACTATCGCTTCGAGGCGGGCGAGGTGAAGTGGGTGTCGCAGTCGGCTCTGGTGGCGCGGCCCGCCGTGCTCTACATCCGCGATGTGCCGATCGTCTGGCTTCCCTTTCTCTTCCAGGACACCAAGACTGGGCGACGGTCGGGCATCCTGATTCCGCAGTTCGGCTTCAATGACATCGTCCGATTCGATCGCGGCTATCGGCGGCAGGTCACCAATATCGGTTACTACTGGGCACCCAACGACTTCATCGACGTGACCGCCAGGCTCGACTGGTATTCGCAGCGGTATGTCCGTTATGGAGCCCAGTTGCAGTACAACTGGCTCAACCGGTTCGTTGAGGGTGGGCTCGCGGTGGATCAGGAGCGTCAGAGTGAGGGTGGTGCGGGAACCAATTTCAGCTGGCGCCACAGCCAGAAGTTCAACGTCTCCACGTCGCTCTCGCTGGACGCGAGCTACTCCAGCAACACCCGGGTGCGCCAGAGCAACGCGGTGGACCCGCTCCTCACCACGCGCGACATCACCAGTTCGCTGAGCTTCAACAAGCGGTTCGCTTGGGGCACGCTGACCCTGGGTGGAAACCGGCGCCAGAGCGTCACCGACGGCAGCGGCACCATGCTGCTCCCCTCGCTGGCCATCACTCCGCGTGAAATCGCGTTCGGACAGCATGTGACCTGGTCGCCGTCGCTCAGCGTACTGAACGACCTGCAGTTCAAGACCCGCCTGCCAACGCTCAACATCATCGAGGGAGGCGTGCGCGACACGCTGACCATCACGGGCAGCTCCCGGCGATCGACGTTCAACCTGCAGACACCGCTCCGGGTCAAGGGTTTTTCCTGGCAAAACACGGTGATGGCGTCGGACGAGCAGGTGACCGGCCGTCGGGTGGTGTCGCAACGCGTTCCGGACACCGCGACGCCAGCACCCGATGATTCGATGACAATCACGACCGTTCGCGGCGGCAGCTTCCAGAGTGCACTCGACTGGAACACCGGCGTCAACCTGCCGCAGCTCTTCGACCAGACCTGGAAGCTGACCCCGTCGGTCAGGATCGTGAACATCACCTCCGGTGGGTTCATGATCCGCAACGCCGCGACCAACGGCGACTGGGTTCGGCAGGGCAAGCGGTTCGAGTTCGGGGTCACCGCTGCGCCGCAGTTCTTCGGGTTCATCGGCGGTGTCGGACCGGTTGCGCGTATCCGTCACAAACTCTCGCCGGGGGCAACGTTCAGCTATTCGCCGGCCGCATCGATTTCCGAAGAGTTCGCCCGGGCACTTGCCGGGAGCGGCCCGGCAGTGGGGTCTCTTGAGCGACCCCCGGCGATGACTGCGTCGATCGGACTCAACCAGACAATCGAGGCGAAGCTCAAACCGCCAGCGGGCGACACCACGTACGACGACGCGAAGAGGAAGCGCACCATCCTCTCACTGAGCACCTCGCCGCTGTCGTACGACTTTGAGCAGGCGAAGGAGCCGGGGCGCACCGGCTGGATGACGTCCGCCATCACCAACTCGATGCAGAGTGACTTGCTGCGGGGCTTCCAGCTGTCGTTGACGCACGACCTCTGGGAAGGGCAGGTTGGTACCGACACGGCGAAGTTCTCCCCGTTTCTTTCCAACGTGCAGGCCAACTTCTCGCTCACCGGGTCGACCTTTCGTTCGATCGGCGCGCTGTTCGGCCTCGGGTCGCGTGACGACGTGCGCGCGGCCAGTGATTCTGGCGCGCCACCGACCTCGATGCTTGGTGGAACGCCAGGCCGCTTCCGTCCGGGATCCTTCGCAAACTCCAATGCATCGACGGTGCCGGGCGGTGGCAGCTTTACGGCAAGCGTGAACTTCTCACTGCAACGCCAGCGAGTGCTTGGCCAGTCGGTGTTGCCCGTGCTCACCGATCCGACGACTCCGGGCGGCGGTTTCGGTGGAATTCCTGATGATCCGTTCGGCGGTCTGCCCATTCCACCGATTGGTGTACCGGGAACGCGAAGCAGTCTTGGCCTCAACACCTCGTTCTCGCCAACGGCGCTCTGGAAGGTATCGTGGCAGACGCAGTACAACGTGACCGAGGGACGCTTCGAGTCGCACCAGCTGCAGCTGCAGCGTGACCTTCACGACTGGCGGGCGCAGTTCAACTTCGTCCGGAGTGCGAACGGCAACTTTGCGCTGTTCTTCAGCGTGTACCTGATGAATCTGCCCGACATCAAGTTCGACTACAACCAGACCACATTGCAGCCCTGAGCGTCCCCGAGAGTGGACGCTTCGGCGTCCTCCACCGAGGGCGAGGCGGCGTGAACCCCGCCAGAATCTGGTCATCCGGTTCGGCACGGTACCTGCCACTCACCGGGTATCCCCGCGCCGGAGTCTCCGTGATGTTCATGCGCCTGCTCGTTGCTCCCCTGGCCCTGGCCCTGGCGGCAGGGTGCAACCCCTACGACGTCCTGCCGATCGATGAGCCGCTGCCGCGGCCGGCTACGCTGACGAGCACGTCACTCGATGGCTCGATCGCCCTGACCTGGTCGGATGAGCCCTATCGGGCCGACCCGACCCGGTTCCGCCTCTATCGCGTGTACAGCGCGAGCTACGACCTCGATGCCGACGTGTGCCGGATGCCATGGTCGCTCGAGGGCACGACCGTGGCGCCGGAGTTCGTGGCGGGCGCCCTCGCCAACGGTGTGTCGCGCTGCTTCACGATCACGGGCGAGAGCGTCGACGGGGTCGAGTCGGCGCGGTCGCCGGTTCGCTTCGACACGCCGCGCTACCAGACGAATGGCGCTGCATTGACCGCTCGACAGGCAGACCCGGCGCAGGCGAGCTTCAGGTTCTGGCGCGACATCGACGGCGACGGGCGCGCCGTGCGCGCTGAACTCGGGCGCGTCGGAAGCGCGACGACAGCGGACGCGGATTTCGTCGTCGAGCGCGACGGCTCTGGGCGACTCTTCCTCACACCACAGCGCGTCGGCGTCGCGATCGCCGTCTGGGGCAACGCGCCGGTGTCGTCGATCACCGAGATCGACCTCGCGCCGTCAACCGGCTACTCCGCCGCGGGCATCGAGGCGCTCCCCGGTTGGGGCTATGTCGTCGAAATGCGCGGCCCAGACGGATTCAAGCGATTCGGCGCACTCCGGATCATCTCGGTGGGACAGGGGCTGATCGTGTTCGACTGGGCCTATCAAAGTGACCCGGGCAATCCCGAGCTGATCCGGGCACCCGACGCCTGACTCAATTTCTGGCATACGGCGGTCGATATACCGGTAGGGTGACGCGCGGTCGCGGCAGGGCGACTGTCGACCAGCTTTCTACCCTGTGTCGACCGCCGTTTGCTGTCTTGTGCCGCCCCACCGTCCGACCTACAATTCAACGTCCAATCCCCATCGCTCCTTGAGCCTCGCCCATCACCACGGTCGGCCATGACGCTGGACAAGCTGAAAGTCGCCGCCCGTCAGCACGAGCAGCGCGATGAATGGCGCGCGGCCATCGAGCTGTACCGACAGGTGATTCATGACGCGGAAGGTGGATCCGAGGGCGGTGATCCGTCGGTCTTCAACCGCATCGGGGATCTGGAGCACAAGACCGGCGACGACGTCGCCGCGTGTGAGGCGTGGGAACAAGCCGCGACCCGCTATGCCGACCAGGGCTTTTTCAACAACGCGATCGCGCTCGGCAGCAAGATTCTTCGCCTCGACCCCACGCGTGTTCGCACCTACCTTGAAATCGCACGGTTTCAAGCGCGCAAGCGCGTCATCTACGACGTCTCGCACAACCTGCGAGCCTACCTCGGGCAGATGAACGCACTCGGGCGGACGGAAGTCGCCCGTGCGTCACTCGAAAGCATCGCAGGTGAGTTCTCTGCGTGGGCACCGATGCAGGATCTGGTCGACGAGCTGCTCGGGCGCGCGCGTGCCGCCGATCCAGCACCGCGTGCGGGGCACGTGAGCGGTTTCGCCGAGCGCGGGCTGGTCTTCCTCGATACGGCGCCGTTGGCGCTGGAGCGTGCCAGTGACCCGGGCGACGGTCGTGGTGACGCCACGAATGTTGCAGCGGGGCTCGACTTGGAGGGTGCGGCGAACACCGCACCGCTCGCCGACCTCGAACCGACCGCGTCGTCGACGGTCGACATGCAGGGTGCCTCGGTCGCCACGATCGACGGCCTGGTCGACATTGAACGGACCGCACGCGAAGCTGGCGACACTCCGCTGCTCGATGGGCTCAGCACAGTGCAGGTCGAGGGAGCAGGCAGTGCGGCCGAACATGATGCCCCGGCGATGGAGGGCCTCGAAGCCACGTCGTTCGCGGCGCCGGAGCCGGGCACGGTTTTCGGTGCCGAGCCGACGGGTGCGAGCGGTGAGCTCGTGTTCATCGACACCGAGGGCGGAGCGGCACCGGCCTCGCCGGCCGGCGTCCCCCAACTCGAACCGATCCCCGAAGCTGATCCGGACGATCCGATCGGCATGCGCGTTTCGGCGCAAGCCCGGCTGGAACGCGGCGATCGGGCGGGCGGCATCGCCGCGTTGGAGCGGGCTCTTGTGCTCCATTCGGAGCGCGAAGAGTGGTCGCCGGCGCTGCAGGTCGCGTCCGAGTTGGTCGTGGCCGAGCCACGGGCGATTCATCGCTATCAGGCGCGCGTCGAGTTGGCCGCGCGGATGCAGGACTCGACGCGTCTGTGTGAGGCGTACGCCGCATTGGGTGATGCGCTCTTGCGCGAGGGGAGCCAGGAAAAGGCGATCGCTGTCTTCCGACGCGTCCTCGAACTCGACGAGCTGCACGAGCACGCACGCGCGACGCTGCGCGCGATGGCACCCGAACGCGAAACACCAGCTGGCGATGACGGCTTCGTCGATTTCGGCGCGCTCGTCAACGACGACGTCGGCCCTCGCAGCACCCGGATGCGCACCGAGACGACGGCGATCTCGCCTGACGAAGATGAGACGTTCAAGGAAGCACTCGCGGAGTTCAAGCGCGCGCTGGACCAGAACCTTCCCATCGAGGAGCACCAGGCGCACTATGACCTCGGCATCGCCTTCCGCGAGATGGGGTTGATGGACGAGGCGATCAGCGAGTTTCAAAAGGCGCTGCGGTCGCCCGAGAGTCGGATGCGCGCATCGGAAGCGTTGGGCCAGCTCTTCTTTGAGCAGGGGCGAGCGGGTGTCGCCGAAGCCGTGTTGCGCGGCGTGGATCGCGGTCCTGAAGGCGATGCCGACAAGATCGGCGTGCTGTATTGGCTGGGCCGGGCGCTCGAGGCACAGGGCAAGAACACACTCGCTCAGGGGTGCTACGATCGCGTGCTCGCCGTGGACGTCGGATTCCTCGACGCCGTCGAGCGAACCACGCGCCTTGGTGCCGAGCACGACGCATGACGGTGTCGCTGCTCGGCCCGGTCACACTCGCCGATCTGCAGGCGCCGGTGCGGGGACGCCTCGAGGAAGTCGATGGCGAGCTCCGGCGGATGATCGAGGCCGACCTGCCGGTGATCGCCGACGTCAACCGGCACCTGCTGCGGATGCGCGGCAAGATGTTTCGACCCACGCTGACGCTCCTCGCCGACGAGGCCACCGGCGGACCATCGGGGTGCGCGGCGAGTTTCGCGGCGGTGCTCGAGCTCATTCATCTCGCGACGCTCGTACATGACGATGCGGTCGATCATTCGGTGTTGCGCCGCGGCATGCCGACCATCAATGCGATGTTCTCCCATCAGGTGTCGGTCATCATGGGAGACTTCCTGTACTCCCGTGCGGTGGTCGAACTCGTCCGCCTCGCCGATCTCGATGCGCTCCGGATCATCGGTCGGGTGACCAACGACATGACGATTGGCGAGATGCGGCAACTGTTGGCGCACGATCCGCTGCGGTTCAGCGAGGCACAATATGACCTGCTGATCAAGGCGAAAACGGCGTCGCTCATCTCGGGGGCCTGTGAGGTCGGCGCGCTCTCGGCGCCGGAACCTGAGCGCCGCGCGCTGGCGCGATTCGGCGAACTGATGGGGATGGCATTCCAGATCACGGACGACCTGCTCGACTACACCGCCAGCGAGGCGATCACCGGCAAACCGTCCGGGCTGGACCTGCGGGAACACAAAGTCACGCTGCCGTTGATTCACGCGTTGCCGTTGCTGCATCCCCGGGAGCGTGACCTGGTGGAGCGGCTCATGGCAAACCCAGCGCCGGCCGACGCCGACATCGTCGCCGTCGTCGCGGCGGTCGCCGCCGCCGGCGGCCTCGACTACGCCCGGGAGCGCGCCCAGCAGCTCGTCGCCCAGGCCGAGGATGAGCTGCAGGCGCTGCCCGAAACTCCGGCGCGCGAAACACTGCGCGCCTGCCTTGTCTACGTTCTCGACCGGAGGCGGTGAATGGCCGGCGGTCCCAAGCGTCCTCGATTCTACCTCGGCGTCCTCGTCGCCGGGTTCTTCCTCGGCGGTTTCCTCTCGGCGCTACTCCAGCGATTCCTGCCGGAGAGCGCTGCGCGCACCTTCTTTACGTATGCGGCGACCCCCTCGCTCGGCCCTGTCTCCGCCGACCTGCTGGTGGTATCGTTCACGCTCGGGCCGGTCGGGCTCGACGTGTCGATCATGAGTGTGCTCGGCGTTGTACTCGCCTACTACGCCGCCAAGTCGCTCTTCTGAACGGGAGTTGGGGACATGCCGAACATCGGGTTTACCGAGATGGTGGTCGTTCTCCTGATCGCGCTTCTCATTTTCGGGGCCAAGCGCATTCCCGAGATCGGCGCCTCGATGGGGAAGGGCATCCGCGAGTTCAAGCGTTCGATCTCGGATACGCAGGATGCACTGATGAAGCCGCCGACGAACGACGGCGATCGTCTGAACGCGCCGCCGCAACAGAGCATGCTCGATCCTGACAGCACCAGCGCGCCGACGAGTGGGGAGCCGAAGCGGCTGTCGCAGTGAGATGATCGGAGTCCCTTGACCTCGGCTGGCGGCTAACGGCTAACGGCTCGTTGCTCACGCCCAGCATCCTGCCGCCTGACGGCGGCAGCGGACGGCTACCGGCTCACGGCTTCAGTTCTGCACCTGCCCGACAGGCACCCTCGCTTCTGCCTGCGCATTCGTGACCAGGACTTCCGCGCGATTGTCCTTGACCTTGGCGTCGGCGCGAAGCGCGGCGAGGTACTGTCGAACGCGTTCGCCGCGTGCGGCATTGATCGCCTCGCCGCGGATCCGATCCATGTCGCGCAGGAACGCCGCCGAGTCGGCGGGCGTGCGGTCGCGCACCTCGATGACATAGAGCCCATCGGGCGTGTCGAGCACACCGCTGCGCTGGCCCGGTGCGAGACCGAACGACGCTCCGACCAGCGCCGGGTTCGGGAGTGGTGGGCTGATTCGTGTGAACGAGGGGAACTCGCGGTTGAGCAGCCCGAGCGACTGCGCTGCCGCCGCAAGCGTTGCGCCGGCCTCGACCCTTGCCAGCAACTCGGCCCCGATCACCTTTGCTTTGTCCTTCTTCTTCAGGTCGCGCACTTCGCTCTCCACCGCGCCCCGGATCTGACTGAGCTCCGGCGTACCTGCCTCCTGCAGTGAGTCGAGTCGGAACACATAGAGCGCGCGGTCGCCCTCAATGACCGGTGACGTCTCGCCCTGCGTCGCCTGGAATGCCCAGACCGCGGCGTCCGGGATGACATAGGTGCCGAGTTGCACCTTGCTTCCCTGCTGCACCGGTCCGGTCGTGCCGATCGGCAGCTTCAGCGCGCGCGCGACGGTGTCGAGCGCGGCCGGATCGAGCCGCTCAGCGCCCAGACGTTCGAGGGTGTCAGCCTGTGCATCGACCTGATCGCGGTGTGCTCCGGCGAGATCGATCGGCACCAGGATGTGGCGAACCGTTGCACTGTCACCGACGCGCTTCGACACTTCGATGAGGTGATAGCCGAACTGCGTCTGGACCGGCTCCGACAGCGTGCCGACCGGGAGCGCAAACATCGCGTCCTTGAACTCGGGGGCCAGTTCCTGGTCGCGCCCCAGCGTGCCGAGCTCGCCGCCCTGGCTCGCGCTCCCATCGGACGACTCGCGTCGCGCCACTTCGGCGAACGGTGCGCCGCCGCGAATCTCGTCCCGAATGCCGCGAATGCGGGCGAGGGCTGCTGCCGAATCGCTCGCATCGACCGCGCGCGGCGCGGCGACAAAGCTCATGTACGCCGTGCGCGGCCGCGCAAAGTCTGCCTTGTGCGCCTTGTAGTGTGCATCGACTTCAGCGGCCGACACCGTCACCGCGCTGTCGGGAATCACCGTGCGCGGCAGGATCGGCGTGAGCGAGATCGACACCGTTTCGTTCTGGTCGCGGTAACGCTCCCAGAGTGCGGCGTTCGAGAGGAACACGTCGGCTGTGATGTTGCGCAACAGCTTCGCGCGCAGGATCTCGTCGCGATATCGCGCCTCCAGCACCGGGACCGTGGCTTGTCCGACCGGCGACGCCAGCCACCGCTGGTACTTTGACATGTCGAACTTGCCTTCGGTCTGGAAGTCCGGCGCGGTCCGGGCCTCGGGCGGCGGGACGTTGCGGATCGCGTCGGCAATCTCGTCGATCGACACCGTCAGGTTCCGCCGGTCGATCTCCCGGCGAAGTGCGGTCTGCTGAACGAATGATTCCCAGACTTCGTTGCGGACTTCCTCGATCTCTTCGAGGCTCAGCGTCGCGCCGCCCTGCTGCTGGCGTTGCGTGATCGCTTGCTGCACGGCGTCCTGATAGAGGCGCGAGTCAACCGCCTCGCCATCGATCGACCCGACGGAGGTGCGGGTCGCGAAGCCGGAGCCCCCGGTGATGCCGCTGAGGTCCACCACCATCCAGATGAGAAAGGTGACCGTGATCAGGAGGACAACCGGCTTGGCGGCGTTGCGGAAGGCTTGCATCATGAATTCGGACCAGCTCCGGACGAAGTGGGAAACAACCCGGAAAGCTAGGCCGGACGGGCGCGAACCTCAAGCGCGACGGCCACTCTCCGCGGTTGACACGGGGACCCGCCGGGCGGTAGAGTTGCCGTTCCGCCCCGATATTCACCTCCGCCTGCGATGTGATGTCACAAAGTCCTGAACTGGAACACCTCGCCGCGCAGTGGGCGGAACACCCTGATGGTTTCGGCTTCGCTGCCCTCGCCGACGGACTGCGCAAGCGCGGATCGGCCGCCGAGGCACTCTCGGTGGCTCACGCCGGCGTCGGTCGACAGCCAGGTTTCCTCCCTGGTCATCTTGTGCTCGCTCGCATCCATGTGGACCAAGGTGATTTGGTCGCCGCCGCGGCGACCCTTCGGGCCGCCCTTGGACTCGATCCGGCGCACCCGATGGTGCTTGAGGCGTTGGCCGGGGTTGCCGACGCGGCCGGCGACCCTGCTGCAGCGCGGGCATGGCGCGAGGCGCTCGACGCCTCGTACGCCGAGGCCTTGGCGCCCCCAACGGGCGCGCGCGGCGAGCTCACCGGGGTCGGCTTCGACGGATCCTGTGACGTGGCCGACCACGAGCTCGACCAGCCAGCCGACCTCCTCCTGACTGAGTCGCTCGCGGCACTCTACCAGCGCCAGGGGCACCTCGACCGGGCCCACGAAGTTTTCGCGGCGCTCGCGGCACGGGACCCCGGCAATGCCACGCTGGCCGCCCGACGCGATTCCGTGGGCGCGCAACTCGCGTTGCGCCGGCCGCTCCCGTACGATGCCGCCGTGAGTGGCGGTGCCGCACTGGGGAATTGGCTGGCGGCCCTCGCGGCGGCCACGTCCGAGCCCGTGCCCCAGCCTCGGGCTGGCTACGATGCGTTCTTCCAGCCGCAGGCGCCGTCGGCCGATGAGACCGCCGATTTCGAGGCATTCCAGGTATGGCTCCAGCGGTTGCCTCGATGATCCGTGTGCTCGTGATCAACGGACCGAATCTCAACCTGCTCGGTTCCCGCGAGCCGGCGATCTACGGGACCGCCACCCTCGCCGACATTGAGCACCTCGTCCGCGCGCGCGCGGCGGTGCTCGGCGCAACGGTGGAGTTCGTCCAGTCCAATCACGAAGGCGAACTGGTCGATGTGGTGCAGTCCCTCAGCCAACGTGCCGACGCTGCGATCGTCAATCTCGGCGCCTACACCCACACCTCGCTCGCGCTCCGCGACGCGTTCCTGGCGGTTCGCTTCCCGTTCGTCGAAGTCCATTTGTCGAATCTCTATCGCCGCGAGATCGAGCGGCAGCGCTCGATGACGGCCGACCTCGCAATCGGCCTGATTACAGGCTTCGGGCCAAAGGGCTACGGGCTTGCCCTCGAGGCCCTGGTGACCGCGCTCGCCAGTGAGTGATCCGCGCATCGCGCGGCAGGCGGCGCTGCGCGCCGTGCTCGCCGCCGACGACGTGCCGACACTGCTCGTCACCCACCTTCCCAACGTGCGATGGCTGACCGGATTCACCGGGTCGGCGGCGTTGCTCGTGGTCGCACCGACTCGGACGGTGCTAGTGACCGACTTTCGCTATGAAGCGCAGGCCCCGCGGGAAGCCGGCGCGGTGGCCGATGTGGTGATTGATCGGAGCAATGTCTGGGACCGGGTGCGACGCGTGATTGCGGCGGACGGCACGACGTCAGTCGGGTTCGAAGGGCATGTCGTCAACGTACGCGACGCCGAGCGGATCGCGGGCCTCGTGTCAGGACGTGCCGTCCCGCGCTACGACGTGGTCGAGGGACTCCGCCAGCAGAAAGACGACACCGAAGTCGCGGCGATCCGTGCTGCTGGCACCCTGGCGCTTGAAGCGCTCGCCGAAGTGTTGCCCACCGTCACGACTGGGGAGCGAGAGCTCGACGTGGCCGTCCGGCTCGAGGCCGCGCTGCGCCGTCGCGGCAGTGAGTGGCATCCGTTCCAGACGATCGTCGCGTCGGGCCCGCGTTCGGCGCTGCCGCACGCGGGCACCTCGACGCGCGAGATCGCGCGGGGTGAGTTTCTGCTGTTCGACTTCGGGGCGCAGGTGGATGGCTACTGCTCCGACATCACGCGCACCGTATTGGTTGGTGCGTCGCCCGACGTACGCCAGCAGGCGATTCATGATCTGGTGCGCGACGCCCAACTCCGGGCCCGACTCGGGGTGCGCGCGGGGATGACCGGTCGGGACGCCGATGCCCTGGCGCGAGATCTGATCACCGAGCGGGGGTTCGGCGACGCATTCGGCCACTCGCTGGGCCACGGTCTCGGGCTCGAGGTCCACGAAGCGCCACGCCTGGCCGCGACGTCGGAGGCTCCGCTGCCCGCGGGTGCGGTGGTGACGGTGGAGCCGGGGATCTATCTTCCGGGGTGGGGTGGTGTCCGGCTTGAGGATGACGTCTGGCTGGGGCCTGATGGACCCGTCCTGCTCACCGATGGCAACACCGAACTCATCGTCCTCGACCAGTAGGCGGCAACCGATTGGCAACCACGGCGGACATCCGCAACGGGCTGGTGCTTGCCCTCGACGGCAA
>JANMSC010000048.1:0-2455 GCA_031388885.1 Gemmatimonadales bacterium
CGTACCTGCTGCACCTGATACGCGATCGGCAGCGTTCCTGGAGCACCTGCAACATCGTCGTGCACGGTCTGCGGTTCTTCTATCACCACACGTTGAAGCGCGACCGCACCACGTTCTGCATTCCTTCGCCGCGTCAGCCGGGCACACTCCCGGCGCTCTTGAGCCGCGAGGAGGTCCAGCGCCTGATCGCCCACACGGCCAACCACAAACATCGCACGATGCTCATGACGACGTACGCGGCGGGGCTCCGCCTGAACGAAGTCCTCCATCTGCGGGTCGGCGAGATCGACTCGGCGCGCATGACGATCCGCGTCGAGCAGGGCAAGGGAGGCAAGGACCGGTACACGGTACTGTCACCGGGCCTACTGGTGGCGCTGCGGGCGTACTGGCAGGTGGCTCGGCCGCGCGTGTGGCTCTTCCCGTCATCCCGCACGCAACGGCCGATGGATCCGACCGCCCTCCAGCGCGCGTACCAGATCGCGAAACGCGCCGCGGGCATCACGAAGCCTGGGGGCATTCACGGCTTGCGACACGCGTTCGCGACCCATCTCCTCGAGGCGGGCGTCGACGTGCATACGATCCAACGCTTGCTCGGGCATCGGTCCATCCAGACCACGGCCCGGTACTGGCACCTCACGCATGCGTCCCTGACGACCCAGGCCACCCGGCTGGAATGGCTCGACAGCCCGCCGCTGACCTCGCCGCCGGTCTGAGGCGTGTGCACCGTGCCCCTTCGAGGCACGGCGGGGTCGGTCGCGTCCCCACGGCTGGAGCTGGCGGACATCGTCCGTGCGCACGGCGCGGCGTACGGTCAACAGCATCGTCTCGTTCCCGTCCAGCACGCCGCCCTTCGAGCGATCGAGACCTGCCGCACCGCTGCGCTTGGCGGGCATCGGGAGACGTGTGACCAGTGCGGCGCCACGCGCCTGACCTACAATTCCTGTCGGAATCGCCACTGTCCCAAGTGTCACACGCTCGCGAAAGCACGCTGGCTCGCGGCGCGGCGCGCCGAGCTACTGCCCATTCCGTACTTTCACGTGGTCTTCACGCTTCCACACGACCTCAATGCCCTCGCGCAGGGCAACCCCCGCGTGCTGTATGCGTTGCTCTTTCGCGCGGCCGCCGACACCCTGCTGGCCTTCGGGCGCGATCCGCGTCACCTCGGCGGCACGGTCGGGATCACCGCGATCCTCCACACGTGGGGGCAGAGCCTGACGCAACACCTCCACCTGCATGGCCTCGTGACGGGCGGCGCGTTGACCGCTGACGGCTCGCGGTGGGTCGGGAGTCCGTCGACCTTTCTCTTTCCCGTCCGCGCGCTATCCCGCGTCTTTCGCGCCAAATATCTGGACGGCCTGCACCGAGCGCACGACGCCGGGCAGCTCACCTTCGCGGCCGGCACCGCCGATCTCGCCGATCCCCGCGTCTTCGCGCGATGGCTCTCGCGACTGCGCGACGTGGAGTGGGTCGTCTATGCCAAGCGGCCCTTCGGCGGTCCCGAGCACGTGCTGGAGTACCTCGGTCGGTACACGCACCGGGTCGCCCTCTCGAACGATCGGCTCGTCAGCCTCGACGAGGGGGTGGTGCAGCTGCGGTGGAAGGACTACGCCGACCATGACCGGCAGAAAGTGATGGCCCTCGGCGCCGACGAATTCCTCCGGCGCTTCTTGCTCCATGTGCTCCCGCGCGGCTTCATGCGGATTCGCCATTTCGGGATCCTGGCCAACCGCACACGCCACGCGACGCTGGATCGTTGTCGCCAGCTGCTCGACGCACCCGTCGCGCCGGCGTCGGTCGCCGAGCCCCTCGCCGATCTCGTGCTCCGCCTCACGGGCCTCGACGTCACACGCTGTGCGGTCTGCGGGATCGGACGGATGCATCGGACGGTCATCCTGGCGCCGCGCCCATTGGCGCCCGCTCGACCGGCCGTCGTGGATTCGTCGTGATCATCTTCCCACTCGCCGTCGCGACGCGTGGCCGACGCGTGCGATCGTCGCCTCGGGGATCGTCTGCCTTGGTCCGACTGGACCTGCGCCTGTGCCGACGCGTGACCGACGCGTGCGACCGCTGCTGGCCCGTCGCGTGCCTGGGCCCGCCCGACCGTGCCTCCGACCCGCGCGAGATGGTGCGCCAAATCATGCCTCCGGCCTTACAATCCCCATAGCGGACTCGGCACGCTGAGCCACGCGGTCCAGTCCAACCGGGTTTATCCGCACTGAGCCTGCGCCGACGCTCACCCGATCGTCCGGGCAGTGCGGATGAAACCCTACTCGTTAGCCCGACAAAACTCAATGCGCACGCTCATCTACAAGCGAACCCACCACGGCGACCCGGACATGACCGGGCAGTTCGGCATCCATGACTGCATGGGCCGGGTACGAACGTGGGACTTCGAGGCGGTCATTGGCGTGGGTGGCCAGGGGCCTGAACCCAGATCCCACGGACTGGACGGCAA
>JANMSC010000105.1:0-2205 GCA_031388885.1 Gemmatimonadales bacterium
GCCCACGCCGAGCCCTGCTGCCAGCGTACCGCCCGGAACGATCACTGTGTCGGGGCACCAGTTGATCGTGACCTGCGGTGGTGGCGCGGTCGCGATCGACGACGTCCAGCCCGCCGGGCGACGACGCATGACCAGTGGCGATTGGCTACGCGGCAGTGGCAATGCCGCAGGATCGCGGTTCGAGTGAAACCATTGCCCCGCCTGTTGGCGTTGACCGATGCGCGGGTCGCGGCACTTGGCGACCTGGCACAGCGTGCTGCCGCGATCGCGGCTGTCGGTCCTCCGGTCGCGCTCGTGGCGCGCCTGCCGAACGGCTCGACCGACACGCTCGCCGCGCTCGCCTGCCGCTTCGTCGCCCTGGCGGCGTCGCCGATGGCGTCGGTGTTCGTGACGGGCCGCGTCGACGTGGCCCTGGCCTGCGGGGCGAATGGCGTGGTCGGGCGTGCCGGCGACCTCGACACTGATGCGATGAAGCGCGCTGAGCAGCGTAGTGCCGCGCCCACGGCAGGAGGATCGACTACCGTGTACATCCGATCGGTCCATTCGCTGGCCGAAGCAGAACAGGCGGTGAGCGGCGGCGCTGATGGACTGCTGCTCGGCACCATCTGGCCGACAGCATCACATCCGGATACCGCGAGTACCGGACCTGAGTTGATTGACCGGGTCGCCCGGTGTGGCGTGCCCGTGTGGGCCATCGGCGGCGTCACACCCGAACGAGCCCGGGAAGCGTGCGACGCTGGCGCGTGGGGCGTCGCGTCGATCAGCGCTGTCTGGGATGCGACCGACCCGAATCGCGCGGCACTCGCGCTACTCGAGCCGTGGCGTTCACCTGAACTGCAAGGGCCCTGATGCAGCTGATGATCAATGGCGATGCCAGACACGTGATGCGTTCCGACACGGTCGAGTCGCTGCTCAGTGAGCTCGGGCTTGACCCGCGCGGTGTGGTCGTCGAACTCAACCGCGTCATCGTCAGGCGCGCTGCGATTGCGGCCACGCCAGTGACCGAAGGCGATGTGGTCGAGATTGTGCATTTTGTCGGGGGTGGCTGATGCTGGAGATTGCGGGCAGGACGTTCCGGTCGCGGCTCATGGTGGGCACGGGCAAGTACCGCAGCAACGACGAGATGGTTCGTGCGATCGACGCGTCAGGCGCTGAAGCGGTGACGGTCGCGGTACGGCGCGTCAACCTCGATCGCGCCGACGAGCAGGGGATTCTCTACCATCTTGACACCGAGCGCTATTTCCTGCTCTCGAACACCGCTGGCTGCTACACCGCGGACGAAGCGATTCGGTACGCCCGCATGGCGCGGGAGGCGGGTTTCAATGATTTCGTGAAGCTTGAGGTGATCGGCGACAAGGAAACGCTTCTCCCCGATACCGCCGGCCTGCTCGAGGCGACAGTTGTACTCGCGAAAGAGGGATTCAAGGTGCTCGCCTACACCAATGATGACCTGATCACCGCGCTCCGCCTCGAAGATGCCGGTGCCGCCGCCGTGATGCCGCTGGCGTCGCCAATCGGCTCCGGACTCGGCTTGCTCAATCCATATTTCATTCGCACGATCAAGGCGCGCCTCACGGTGCCGATCATTGTCGACGCAGGAGTCGGAACGGCGTCCGACGCGTGCCTCGTGATGGAGCAGGGTGTCGACGGCATCCTGATGAATACCGCGCTCGCCGAAGCGCGTGACCCGGTCGGGATGGCGCACGCGATGCGACTCGGAGTCGATGGCGGGCGCGCCGCCTATCTCGCCGGCCGGATGCCGCGCCGTGAGGTGGCCATTCCGTCGAGTCCAACGGAAGGAATGCTGAGCTGAACGACACCGGGCTCGCGCCGCGACGTGCGGCGCTCGGAATTCTCGCCAACGTCCGGCGTGGGATGCCGTTCGATGCCGCGCTCGCCCGCGGTCTCGGATCACTGCCCGATGTCGATCGTCGGCTGGCCCACGAACTCGCTGCAGGCGTCCTGCGACGTGGGAATGCACTTGATGCGGTGCTCAAGCCCTTCGTGCCTCGTGGACTCTCGTCGGTGCAACCCGCGCTGCTCGACGTCCTACGGGTCTCGGCCTACCAGCTGCGCCACCTCGAACGCGTCCCAGCGCACGCTGCCGTCGCGACGGCAGTGGCGCTCGCGCGCGAGACCCAGGGCGAACGCACGACCGGATTCGTCAATGCCGTGCTGCGCCGCGTGGCCGAACTCGAGCGCGAC
>JANMSC010000122.1:0-6732 GCA_031388885.1 Gemmatimonadales bacterium
CCGCCAACCACCTCCTGCTGTTTGAGCAGGGTGCGATCGCGCGACTCGAGGTCGTACTCGTACACCGATGACGGCGTCACCAGCGATTGGTATCCGATGCGGAGCGCCGGCGCGCGCCACTCCGGATTCGAATGCAGATACGCTTCATACGCCGGCTCCGGAAATGTGACCCGGTGCGTCACGCCATCGGCGAGGCGGCGCACGGCAAGTTGAGGCACACCATCCTCGCGCTCACTGAATACGGCGTGCTGCTCGAAGAAGTCGTGACCCTCGAGCATCACCGCGGGGCGATGCGCGATGACCTCCTCGAGTGCGACCGTTTCCGACATCATCGCTGGCATCCGGGCGAGCCGGAAGTTGCGTCCGGTGTCGTTGATCCGGACGTAGAACGTGTCGCCGTGGTGATCGACGTCATACTCGACGTCACTTACTCGCGGCAGCAGGAGTCGCCACGCTCCGGTCACATCGTCGGCGCGTACCACCCGGCACTCGCTGGTCGTGTGGCTGCCTGATTGCGCGACGAGCCACTCTCGGCTCCGGGTGCGGTGCACCGCGAGTGAGAAGGCCTCGTCGGCCTCGTGCTCGACTGCAACGGGTTGGCCATCAATCGCCTGGCGCCAGAGCCGGTCACTCCGCTTGGTCGTGGGGTCTTCGGTCGTGTAGCACAGGGTGCGATCATCTGCCGCCCATGCGACGGACGTGACGCGTTCCTGCCGGAGCGCCAGGTGCTCGCCGGACTCCAGGTTTTTCACCACGAGCGTGTATTGGCGATACCCCGTGTCATCGGTGCTGTACGCAAGCAACCGGCTGTTGTCGCTGACAGCGAACGCGCCGAGCGACATGAAGCTCTTGCCTCGGGCGAGGACGTTGAGGTCGACGAGGACCTCTTCGGCGGCATCTGGCGCACGCCCCCGGCGGCAGTGGATCGGGTACTGCAGGCCCTCTTCGGTGCGCGTGTAGTACGTGAACCCGCGGAGTGGCACGGGCACTGACAGATCGGTTTCCTTGATCCGGCCAAGCATCTCGCGGTACAGTGTCTCCTGCAGCTCGCGGGTAGGCGCGAGCACTGTCGCAGCGTAGGCGTTCTCGGCGTCGAGGTATTGCACCACCGCCGGATCGTCCTTGTCACGCAGCCATCCGTACGCATCGACACACGCGACGCCGTGGCGCACGACTGTGACCGCGCGCGCGTCCGCGATCGGAGCCCGATGCCCGGGCGAATTTTCTATCGTCATCACGTTGACCGTGTTCGAGAATTGTTACGCCTATAGTGAATTGCTCGACCTTCTCGCTTCTCGCTTCTCGCTTCTCGTCCAACGAAAAACCCCGCACCACATCTGGGTGTCGGGGCTTCGTGATGGAGGCGCAGGGAATCGAACCCTGGTCCGAATCAACTTCCGGGACCGCTTCTACGTGCGTAGGCCTTGCTTCGAGCTTGGCGTCGGGCCGGCGCAAGGCCGTCCTTCCCGACGTTGACCTCCTGGGCTGCACGCTCTTGACGTCGGAGGACCGTCAGTCGCTAGTCCGGATTGATGATTCCCACGCCGACGCCCCGGACGGGCTTCGATCGCAGGAGGTGCAATAAGCGAACTCCTAGAAGCTCAGCTTACGCAGCCATCGCCAGATCTGTGTTGGCAATTGTGTTTTTTCCGAGCTGTTTAGCCAGGGTCTCGGACCTGAGCACGCGACGATGCCTTCTATCAACCCGTCGAAGCCAATCGCCCCCGTTCGACCAATATAGGCCGACCAACCCAATTTATCCACACGCCATCGCCCTACTCTGGCCCCCTCCCCCTTCCCCTGACCCGGCCGCCCAGCCACCCACGCCGCCGGAACCAGACAAAGATTCCGACAACGACCAGCACCATCAGACCCATAACGGCCGGATAGCCCCACCGGTTCCTGAGCTCGGGCATGTGGTCGAAATTCATGCCGTACACACCCACGATGAACGTGAGCGGGAGGAAGAACGCCGAGAAGGCGGTCAGGATTCGCATCACGTCATTGGTACGATGCGACGCCATGGCGAGGTGGACCTGCAGCAGCAGGTTGACCTCCTCCAGCAGCTGGTCGGCCCAGAACAGATACGCTTCGACCGACTCGCGCACATCCTGAAAGGTCGGATCCGGCTGGCCTGATGCGGTGACGAGTTTCGGCATCACGTTGTGCGTTTGCCACAGGATTCGGCGTGTCAGCGACACCCGCCGCTTGAGATTGTACGCCTGCTGCAGCGAGGGCGGCGTTCCTCCGTCGAACAGTCCCGCCTCGAACGCGTCCAGCGTGGCTTCGGCGCGTGTCAGGGGCGCATCGTACGACTCGAACGTAGCGTTCGCGAGTGCGGCGAGAAGTGTCGTCTCGGTACACGGTGCATTGACAAACCGCTCGCGAATCTGCGTGATCTCCTTGAGCTCCACTCGGTGCACCGTGAGCACGAAGTCCGGGCGATAGAAGATCGCGACCTTGCGGGTGAGTTCCTGAATGTTCGACGCGTGGTCGGGAGCCGCACTATCGTGCAATCGAAGGATCAGAAAGGTCGCGTCGCCGAGTCGCTCGAACTTCGGCAGGTGCTCCGGATCGAGACAGTCCTCGACTACGGTGGGATGCAGTCCATGGCGAATTGCGAGCTCGAGGAGTTCGTCTCGCGTGGGGTGTACCACATCGATCCAGGTGAACGGCGGGCCCTCGACGACGCGGTATTCCATCAGCGGATCATGCCGCGGTCGCCATCGCGTTCCGGTCGAGGTAGTCGGCGAAGATCCGCTCTGCCTCGGCCAGGCGCTCGACCTGAAAGAGCTTTTCGCGCAGCGCGGTCGCACCGTGCAGGCCACGGGTGTACCAGCCGAAATGCTTCCGAAACTCGACCATCGTGGCGCGAGTGTCGCCCTGCAACTCGAGCGCGAGTCGCGCATGCTCCAGCGCGACGGCGAACTTCTCCGCCGCGTCCGGAGCGGCCGGCCGAGGCTCGCCGTCGAGCAGCGCGCGCGCATCGCGGAAGAGCCACGGATTGCCGAACGATCCACGACCGATCATCACGCCAGCACACCCGGTGTGTGCCTTCATCCGGAGCACATCCTCCGGGGTGTTGAGATCGCCATTGCCGATCACCGGCACATCGAGCGCTTCGACCACCATCGCGATGTCATCCCAATTGGCCTTGCCGGTGAACATCTGGGTGCGGGTGCGGCCGTGGAGCGTGAACGCCTTGGCACCGGCGTCCTGCATGCGCAGGGCGATGCCCACCGGGTCGCGCGTTGTCTCCGACCAGCCGCTCCGGGTCTTCACGGTGATGGGGAGGTGCGTCGCCTGAACGCACGCCGCGATGATCCGGTCGACCAGGTCCATGTCGCGGAGGCAACCCGAACCGCCGTTGCGCTGCACGACTTTCTTCACCGGACAACCGAAATTGATGTCGATGAAGTCGGGGGCATAGTGCTTGGTCACGAGTTCCGCCGCCTCGGCCATCGCATCGGCCTGGGCGCCGTAGATCTGGATCCCGATCGGGCGCTCGACCTCGTCGAACTCGCAGCCCTCGAGGGTCTTGCTGATGCGGCGGCGGATCGCTTCGGAGTTGAGGAACTCAGTCAGCACCACATCGGCGCCCAGCCGGCGAGAAATTCGGCGGAACGGCGGCTCCGAGACCCCGGCCATGGGGGCCAGAATCAGCGGGAACGCCGAGCCGGTGGGATAGGGGAACTTCATGGCCGCAAATCTATGCCAGTGGCGGACATGGCGGGAGCGGGTGCGCCGGAGCTGGGGGCCGGATTGGCCCGCCGCCAGGGGAGGATTACCGTTCCGCCGACATGTTGATCCGCGACTTTTTCACCAAGAAAGACCCCGACGTGACCAGGCAGCTCAACGCGCTGGGGGCGCCAGAAGAGTTTCTGGCGCTGCTTGATGCGAAGGGTGTGTGAAGTTCCTCACCACCCGGAAGTCACGTCGTCGGTTCCCTCGTTGATCCCCTCAAAGAGAATCGTCGAGAGATAGCGTTCGCCGGTGTCCGGCAGCATCGCGAGCAGCACGGTACCGGGAGCCGCTGTTTCGGCGACCTTCCGGGCAGCAGCAAATGTTCCGCCCGACGAGATCCCGCAGAAGATTCCCTCTTTCGAGGCAAGCTCGCGCGCGGTGTCCCGTGCGTCGGTATCGCTCACGGTGACGACGTCGTCATAAACCGATCGGTCCAGGACGCCTCCCACGAAATCTGGTGTCCACCCCTGGATCTTGTGCGGATTCCACTCCCTCCCGGAGAGCAGGGCGGCTCCCTCGGGCTCCGACGCAACAATCCTGATGTTTGGGCGCGCGAGCTTCAGCATCTCACCGGCGCCGGTGAGCGTCCCGCCGGTGCCATATCCGGTGACCCAGACGTCGAGCCGCTTGCCCGCGAAATCTCGCAGGATCTCCGGCCCGGTCGTGTTGCGGTGATACGCAGGATTCGCCGGATTGTCGAACTGGCGTGTCAGGAACCAGCCGTGCTCCGCTGCCAGCTCCTCCGCCCTCCTGACCATTCCGCTACCGCGCTCTGCGGCCGGCGTGAGGATCACCTTCGCCCCGAGGATGCGCATCAGCTTCCGGCGTTCGACAGAAAAGCTGTCCGACATCACGGCGACGAACCGATACCCCTTCACCGCGCAGACCATCGCGAGGGCGATGCCGGTGTTACCAGACGTCGCCTCAACCACGGTCTGCCCTGGCTTCAGCGTGCCTCGCCGCTCCCCGTCCTCGATGATGGCGATCGCCAGGCGGTCCTTCACCGATGACAGTGGGTTGAACGCCTCGCACTTGACGTACATCGTGACGTGCGCCGGTGCGAGGCGGTTGATGCGCACAATCGGCGTGTTGCCGATCGTCCCGAGAATGTTTTCGTGAATCATGCCAACTCCTGTCGTTCAGGAAAGTGCAGGCTGTCGAGCAACGCGACCACAGGTTCGTCACGCAGGGCCGGATCGAACGATACGTATCGTGACCGAAAGCTGCCCGACGTGACGCATTGCATGTTCTGCCCCATGCACGAGGCAGCCTATGACGGTCGAAGGGAGCCCCGCCCGCCCCACACCGCGGAAGTCGCCGAGTGTCGCGACATCAATTGTGCACAGCTCGGCTACGGCCGCGTCAACCCGAGCATCGAGTGCATCCAGCACAGTCGCAACGTCCGCCGCAGCGACCGGCTCGCGTTCCGATCGAAGCGCCGCAAACTGGTCGTCGGACAGGGCGCCGCCCCGCGCGTACGTGAAGAGGCGATCGACGACCCCCACAATGTGCCGCACATGAAATGCTGGCGGCGCCACTCCCCCGGGCCGGGCGTTCCACTCGGGTTCGCTCAGGTGCTCGACAAGCTCGCCGACACTTTCACGAACTTGTAGCAGGACGTGCGCGACCGGCTGCAAGACGGCTGGGATGCCATCGATGGGACCGCGCTGCCACCACTCGGTGCTTGGCATAGGGGCTCGGTTGAATGTCGGCTTGACGGTAAAGTGCGCCCCACGCGCGCATCACGCGGGCGGAGGGAAAGCGTACCGGCGGCGTTCACGGTGGCCGCCATTCATCGAGATTCTCGTCGCGGGCTGCTTGGTTGGGTCCATTCGCAGGACCATGTCGGTCACGCGAGATTCATCCTGCGCAGCAGCGCCACGAAGCGTGGATGCTCGCGAAGCGGCGCGAACAGGAAGGATCCCTTGATGCCATACACTGCCCCGGCCCGCTCGGCGTAGGCGCGCTCGAGGTAGTCGATGGCGGCGTCATGTTCGCCGAGGCCCGTGTACACGTACGCAAAATGATATGGCGACACGTAGCGAGTGGCAGACGTAGCATCGAGCTGGGCGAGCACCGCGCGGGCCTCGTCGGTGCGACCAGCGAGTCCGAGTGCCTGTCCGAGCTGGGCAAACCACTGGGAATTGTCCGGCGAGAGCCCAACCGCGCACTCCAGCGCAGCGATCCCCTCGGCATGCATCCCCATGCGGTTATAGGCCCATCCGAGCGTCGCGTGGCCGCGATCATAGTGCGGGTCGAACTCAACGACCCGGCGGGCAGCCTCCAGTGCCTCGTCGACACGGCCGGCGCGTAGCAGCTCGTTGGCCACATCCGATCGGTGCGCGAGTGGATCAAGTTCCTGCGCCCGCCGGGTCAGTGCCACTGCTTCGTCGAACCGACCGAGCGAGCCGCACAGTCGCCCGTAATGGTCGAACGCGTCGGCATTGCCCGGCTGTAGCGCGAGCGCCGCCTTGAACGCCTGCTCCGCACCCACCCAATCGTAGTCGGCGACGGTCTTGAGGTAACCGAGCGCGGCCTGCGCGTCGGCGAGGTCAGGGTCGAGTTCGAGCGCCCGCGTCACCGCGGTCCTCGCCTGCGAGTAAGCGATCTCGGGTTCGACCTGACCACCCTCGCCCATTTCGATCCGGGCAAGCGCGACGCCCACGTACGCCAAAGCGAACTTTGGGTCGCTCGTGATCGCCGCTTCCAGAAACTTGATGCCCTTCGACATCCCCTCGCTGGTGTACCGCAAGAAACAATGCCGGCCCTGCTGATAGAGCTGATAGGCTTGCATATCGGCGGTCGGCTCGTGCTCGATCCGCGTCTTTTCGTCCGGGGTCAGCTCCGCCCGGAGCGCGTCTGCGATGTGCAGTGCCACGTCGGTCTGGATGGCGAAGATGTCGGTGAGCTCGCGATCGTACGTCTCTCCCCAGAGGTGCTGCTCAGTCGCTGCGTCAATCAATTGTGTCACGATCCGCACCCGGTTGC
>JANMSC010000129.1:0-1881 GCA_031388885.1 Gemmatimonadales bacterium
TCGAATAACGCGCTCGGCCACCACGATGGCGTGCTTCTCGTCAGGCACATGTTCGAGGAGAATCGCAAACTCATCGCCGCCAAGACGGGCCACGAGGTCGGAACCGCGGGTTGCGTTGAGGAGTCGTTCCGCCACCTGCTGCAGCAGGCGATCGCCCGCCGCGTGACCCAGCGCGTCGTTCACCGCCTTGAAACCGTCGAGGTCGATCGCGAGTACTGCCACGTGTTCCGGTGCGAGCTCGGAGAAGGATTGCACGGCGCGGTCGCGAAAGCGACGCCGGTTGGCAAGCCCCGTGAGTCCGTCGTGATTGGCCTGGTGCGAGAGCGACGCTTTGGACGAACGAAGAGCCTCGACCAGCAGGATATTGCGCAGCGCCGTGGCGCCGAGTGCCGCCAGCGCCTCGAACACCGCAATGTCGGCAGCTCCGTACGCGTTAGGCGAGTCACTGCTCACGGCCATCACGGCCAGCACGTCGTTGCCCACAATGACCGGGGTGCGCATGAGCGTGCCTTCGCGCGGCGCCTTCCCGTTCCGGCCGACCGAGATATCGCTGCTCACGACTGTGTGTCGCTTGGCGATCACCCGCCGAATCCCGCCGTCCGATATCATCGCGCTGGTCTCATCGTCCCTCGCGCTGTCACGCAGAAAGCGCAGCGGTCCTCCGCTCGAATCGCACAGCGCGATGGCGAACTCGCGCAGTTCGATCACGTGTTCGCACGCGTCGGACAGCACGTCGCGCAGCGCACCGGCAGAGTCGGCAGCAAGGACCCCCGCCGCCGCATCGGCCACTGTCGCCATCCGGTCTGCCATCCGGTTCGAGTCGCGTTGCGCGTCGCGCAACGCGGCCTCCACGCGCGCACGTTCCTCGATCTCGTCTTCGAGACGGCGTACGGCATTGCCAAGCGCTTCGGCGGTCACGTTGAAACTGACACCGAGAAAGCCCACATCGTCCAGCGCCCGTGTGGGCAGGCGCACCGAAAAATCGCCGCGTTCGAGCGCGCCTAACGCGAAGCGCGCTCGGCGCACGCGGCGCAAATAGTGTATCGGACCCTGCATGGAGAGCCACCCGATCACCGTAAGGCACACGGTCTCGGCCACCACAAGTGCGAACGACGCACCGCCATCCAAAACGTGCAGGCCCATCACGCGCGCGACCGGATACACCACGCATCCCATCGCCAGCTGTGACTTGGCCGCGATGGGAGAGCCAAGGGCGTAACCACCTGCCGCGAAAAGGAAAAACGGAATACCGAGGTAGCCCTGTGCCCCAAGGCTTTGCACCAACACGCCTAACATCAACGAGTCGAGGACCTGCAGTGCCCAGATGTGCCAGCGAGCGGCCGCACCGCGCCGTCGCAAGCGTGACGCCAACTCGTTGACTAGGAACACCACGAGCGAGTTGCCCAGCAGCACTTGCCAGTGCCCGGGAAGAAAGTCGATGACCAGATCAGCCAGCCCCAGCGCGATGCAGATACCGTCCAGCAACTGCCGCATGGCAATCGCGCGCCGATGCCACTCGTCATGCAGCACCGATTGCTCCCTCGCGAAGAGCTCGCGAGGAAGCGGGGGGGCTGATGCGTGGTGGAGACCGTTCACCGGGTTGCCGACATTTCGAGAACTCGCCCTGGCGATGCTGGCACGTCGCTCTATGGAAGTGTCGGCCCGATGCGGAGGGGTCTGCAGCCAGTCCGTATCACCATCGTGCCGAACAACGGCGGGCGCCGTCACTCGCCGGCCATCACCGGCCGTTGAACAGCGTGACGTATCTCACATCACGCGGTGTCGATCGTGCTACGTCCCGGTCCCGATCTGCCGGGTATACTTGACCACCAACGATCGCGACTGCGGCCGCACCCACTGGAAGAACCCGTCTGCTTCCTG
>JANMSC010000173.1:0-3830 GCA_031388885.1 Gemmatimonadales bacterium
CAAAGAACGAGATGACGAGATTGAGCGTCGCCTTGGCGGCGCCCCCGACCAGGCTCAGCGCCTGCTGCGAGATCCACTGGATCACCTCACCACTCGCCTTGGCGATCTCGGCGCCGACCTGAACACGCCCCACGCGGAGCGTCGCAAGGCGCGACAAGAGGTTGCCATCCTGCGCGCTCCGAATGATGTCTGGCAGTTGATCGGCGACGAGAAACACGATCCAGGTAATGGGCAGCGCAATCACTACAATCGCGCCGAGCAGCGTGAGCGCCGCTGCCGCGTCGGCGTTCATGAAGCGCACTAATCGCCGGTAGGCAGGCACACACATCACGTACAGCACCGTCGCCCCCAGCAGCCCCGACGCAAAGGGCGTGATGGCGATGAGGATCGCAGCGCCGAGCAGGGCAATGATGAGCGCTGCCCGATTTTGCTTGGAGTGCAGGATGTCCATGGCGAGCGACGTGGAGTGAGGGGCGGGGCGAACGGGAACGATTGCCTCCGTCACCCTGAGTCGCAACTGCCCGCTAGACGGAGATACGGGCTACCGGGACGGTCGCAGCGCGTGCTGTCGGTCCTTGACTTCCGATTCGATTCGACCGCACATCAGATCACAGAGTCGAAAGATGTCCTGATCGGCAAGCGAATAGTGCACGAACAAGCCCTCTTTCCGCCGCCTAACGAATCCCGACGCATGCAGCAGCGCCAGATGCTTCGATGCGTTCGCCTGCGACAGTCCGGTCTGCTCTACGAGCTCGCCCACGGATCGATCGCCGGAGCGAAGCGCGCTTAGCAGGCGTAGGCGTGCGGGATCCGAGAGCGCCTTGAAGCGCTCTGACACGAGCGTGATCAGCTCAGGGGACATCGTTCTGGCCATCGATTACTCCCTGTCGGTTTGCACGCAGGATACGAGCACGCATGTACGCCAGTCTCACGAAATGTACACGCTAGGAACGGCAGCCAAACTTCCCGCATCTGGCCAGGACCTTCTCCAGCGGACAGAAGTTCGTGAAACTCGACTGCAGCAGGTTGAATCCCACGAAGGCGGTGAAGGCGAACCACCACGGGTTCACCCATGTGCCTAACGCGAGCGACAGGAGGACGAACGCGCCGGCGAAGCGGCGGATGATCGCATCTGGGCACATGGTCATGTCACAGGGTACGAGGGTCGGACTCGGGTGCGACTGGCAGCGCGCCTGTCGAACGATTCCCGAGTTCCCAATAGAGGAGTGGCACCACGACCATTGTGAGCGCGGTGGCCACGATTGCGCCGAACATCAAGGCGACTGCCAACCCTTGAAAGATCGGATCGAGCACCATCACAAGCCCGCCGATGACGACGGCCGTCGCCGTCAGGGCGATAGGACGAAAGCGAACGCTTCCTGCTTCTATCACAGCCTCTCGCAGCGGACGTCCTCGTGCTTCCGCCAGTTGAATGAAGTCGACCAGGAGAATCGAGTTGCGCACGATGATACCGGCGAGGGCAATCATCCCGATCATCGAGGTCGCCGTGAAGAACGCCCCCGTCACCGCGTGCCCGGGAAGAATGCCGATGAGGGTGAGGGGAATTGGCGCCATGATGACGAGCGGAATCGTGAACGACTGGAACCATCCGACCACCAGGACGTAGATGAGCACGAGCACCACCGCGAAGGCGATACCCAAATCGCGGAACACATCGATGGTCACCTGCCACTCGCCATCCCACTTGATCGCCACCTCGTCCAGGCGATCCGGCTGCACCGCGTTGTAGCGCGCGATCCGCTCCCCGTTCACCCGGACGGCATCGAGCTTCTTGTTCATGGCCAGGATGGCGTACACCGGGGACTCGATCGTTCCAGCCACGTCACCCGTCACGTAGATGACGGGGCGGAGGTTCTTGCGCACCCGAGCGCTTTCGCGTACGCCTTGATCGATGGACACGAATCGTCCCAGCGGTTGCGGCCCCATCGTGGTCGCCACCGGAATCGTGAGCAGCGCCTCGACCGAGGACCGACCCGCCAGCGAGAGGCGCGGTACAATCGCGGTCCCCTCACGGGCGTCGGCATTCGGCGCGATTCCGGCGGCGGCTCCGGAGAGCGCCATGTATAGCGTTTGCGTGATCTGCTCCACGCTCGCTCCACTGCGCGCGGCGAGCGTGCGATCGACCGTGAAAGTGCGCGTGAACTGCGGTGCCCCGATCGTCCAGTCCACGTCCACCACCCCCGGCGTGGAATCGAAGATCTTCCGCACTTCGGTGGCCACCGCCAGGCGCACGCTGTCGCTGGGGCCGTAGATTTCGGCGACCAGCGTCGACATGACGGGAGGCCCCGGTGGAATCTCGGCGACCTTTATCGATGCCCCGGACCGTCGCGCGATGGAATCGAGGGCCGGGCGAACGGCCACCGCGATCTCGTGGCTCTGCCGGTCGCGTGCTCCCTTCTCCAGCAGGTTGACTTGCACGTCGACCACGTTGGCGCCGCGGCGCAGGAAGTAGTGCCTAACGAGTCCGTTGAAGTTGAACGGCGACGCGGTCCCCGCGTATACCTCGGTACTGGTGACCTCGGGGACGGTACGAAGGTACGCCGCCATCGATTCGCCTAACGCCGCGCTGGTCTCCAACGTCGTCCCTTCGGGCAGGTCGGCGATCACCTGGAACTCGCTCTTGTTGTCGAAGGGGAGCATTTTGACCTGCACCGCTTTCACCAGCACCAGCCCCACGGAGACCAGGAGCAGGGCCACCGTGCCACCGTACAGCGCGATGCGTCGGCTTCGGTGCTCGATCAGCGGAGCCATGAGACGGGCGTAGAAGACACCGAAGCGTCCACTCTCCTCGGGCTCATGTGTCCGGTCGATGGTGGGCGCCAAACGTGACACGTGTCCGCGTAACAGCTTGAGCGCGAGCCATGGCGTGACAATGAACGCGACCGCGAGCGAGGCGATCATCGCCACCGATGCCCCCACCGGAATCGGGCGCATGTACGGGCCCATCATCCCCGACACGAAGGCCATCGGCAGGATGGCCGCGATGACGGTGAGCGTGGCGAGAATCGTCGGGTTCCCTACCTCGTCCACGCCTTCGACCGCCGCCATTTCCGGCGTGTTGCGCCCAAGCTTCATGTGCCGATAGATGTTCTCTACCACCACGATGGCATCGTCCACCAGAATGCCGATGGAAAAGATGAGGGCGAAGAGGGTGATGCGATTGAGCGTGTACCCTAACGCGTAGTAGACGAACAGCGTGAGGGCGAGGGTCACCGGCACGGCCACCAGTACCACCAGCGCCTCGCGCCATCCCAGGAACAGACCCACCAGCAACGTCACCGACAGGGTGGCGAGCAGGAGATGGAGAATGAGTTCCTGCGCCTTCTCCGCTGCGGTCTCACCATAGTCACGCGTGACCGCGACGGTGACATCGTGAGGAAGAACGCGCTCGCGCGCCCCTTCCATCCGCTCCTTCACCGCGTGCGTGACGACGGTGGCGTTCGCACCCTTTCGTTTGGCCACGCTGATGGTCACCGCGTGCTGGCTGACGCCGCCGCGTACCGCGTGCGATACGTAGCTGCTCACCTCACCGAACGCCTCGGTCACCTCGGCCACATCTCGCAGCATGACAGGAACACCGCCGCGCACACTCACCACGACCAAGCCGACATCGGCAGCACTGGCCAGCGGCGCCCCCACGTCCACCCGGAATACTTCGTTGCCCGACGAGAATTCACCCGCCTGCAGGCGCGCGTTGGCACCACGCAGCGCCAGCGACACCTCGCCGGGCGTGACCCCGCGCGCGGCAAGGCGCGACGGATCGATCGCCACCTGTATCTGTTTCGGTTCTCCACCCACCACGAACGTTT
>JANMSC010000174.1:0-1980 GCA_031388885.1 Gemmatimonadales bacterium
CTCCCAGCACCATGAGGGGGACGATGCACCACAACGCATACAGCAATCCGTCGGCGCCGAGGGGCTTGAAGTTGTGAATCGGAATCCCGCGTGACCAGTTCCCGATGAGCAGCACCAGGGTTGCCGCTGCCGCGAGACTCACGATGCCAGCCGCGATCCACCCCACGATCGGGTAGTCGACCGGCCTGCCATGGTTTCGCCCAACGAGCGTCCCGACGCCCAACACGATCAAGGCGAGCGCCCCGCCGGCGAACATGAGATGCATCGGGGACTCGCCCGCGTAGGCGCCCGGCCCATACGCCTCCCACGCCTCGCGGAGTTCGGTGCCATTTGTGCTTCGGCCGGTCAGATAGCGGCCTTCGATGAAGCGGATCGTGCTGAAGACGAACGTCGGCACCCCGAGCGCGAGCGTAGCGAGCCCCAACCACACGCTCGACAACTGCTTGCGCGGGGTGCGCGCCGCTCGTCGTCGTCTGACCGCCATCCGCCCATTGTGACGTGGGTTGAGTAGCGCGCCGCGATAGCGGCACGCGTATCGAAACGGTGAAGATGGTGGCGGGTCCGTTGCCGGCGTTCTGACTTGTATCGAAACTGACGCGCAGTGCTGTCTTGAAGTGGACGTGTCGGCGTCGGTGACGGATCCGTGTCTGGTTCGAAGGGGGCCGAGCCGGGCGGGGTTGTGACTTGATAGGAACCTGCCGCGATCAGTGCTGGCTCATCACCGTGGTGTCCGCCCGGCTCGGTGAAGTCATCCTCCACAAGGTGAAGGAGACAGATCGCTATGTCCAGCATGACCGCAGCAGCTGTGGTGAGGCAACCGGTGTTTGCCGGTATCGACACGCATAAGGCGACGCATCATGTTGCCGTCGTCGATGCCGACGGGGCGGTTCTTGATGACCGGGAGTTCCCCGCGACCGCAGCCGGAGACCGGGCGGTGACCGGCTGGTTGGGCCAGTGGGAGATTGCCCGGATCGGGGTTGAGCAGTCCGGAACGTATGGTGCCGGGTTGACCCGTGCGCTCACCGCCGCCGGGCATGCGGTGATCGATGTGAACATGCCCGATCTGACCGTGCGGGCCCGAGCCGGTAAGTCGGATCCGATCGACGCGGTGATGGCCGCCGACGCGGTCCGCACTGGCCGCGCCGGGGTGATTGCGAAAGACCGGGACGGGGTGATCGAAGCGATCCGGTTGCTGCAAACAGCCCGTCACTCCGCGGTCAAGGCCCGCTCGGCTGCGTTGACGCAGCTCGGAGACCTCGCCGTCGTCTCACCCGACCCGGTGCGGGAGCGGCTCGGGACGACCAGCCGTGCCCATGCCCGAGCGGCAGTGTCGTTCCGACCGGACCGGACCCGCCTTCACAACCCCGCCCAGGCAGCGAAACTCGCCCTGCGATCCGTCGCGACCCGCATCAGCACTCTCGACGCCGAAATTGCCGAGCTGGATCGGGCGCTGACTGGCCTGGTGACCCCGGTCGCGCCGCGGCTGCTCACCCTCCCGCAAGTCGGGGTTCACGCTGCCGCGCAACTGCTGGTCACGTTCGGGCAAGCCCCGCACCGGATCGCCAGCGACGCGAAGTTCGCCCGACTGATCGGCGTGGCGCCAATCCCAGCGTCGTCCGGGAAGACGAACCGGATGCGCCTCCACACCGGCGGTGACCGGCAAGCGAACAAGACCGTCCACATGATCGCGGTCGGACGCCTCCGCAGCCACCAACCCGCGATCAACTACCTTCACCGCCGCCTCAGCGAAGGACTCTCCAAGAAAGACGCCATCCGCGCCATGAAACGGCTCATCGCCCGCGAACTCCACGGAGCCCTCAAAGCCGACCTCACAGCACTTGACGAACTATAGGAACGTCCACACGTAGCTCGGACTTGGTTTCGAGACGCGTCCGGCGGAGCCGGGCGCTCCTCAACCGGCGGGGTTAGGTGTGGAGGGCTTCGTTGAGCTCGACGCCGTGGCCCTCGCGGGGGAGAGCC
>JANMSC010000186.1:0-2651 GCA_031388885.1 Gemmatimonadales bacterium
CTATCCCTTTCAGCTTCCGGAGTCGCGCGCCACCAACGATTTCTGGATGTTGCATCCGAACATTGCGGGCATGCAGACGTTTCACAACTCAGGCGGCATGATTCTGCGTCCGCCGGGTTCTGCCTGGTACGGAGATTATCCTGCCGCAGACATCCGCGCGTACGACGAGATCGCAGAGACGGGTGAGCGCATGCTTCCCTACTACGACTATCTCGTGATCTGGCGCGGTCTCTACACCGTGCACGGTGGCTCGATCGACTGGGCCAACGACGGCCTCGGAATTCTTTCGTACTCCAACGAGCTGTGGAACGGCGGGCAGTACTACAACAGTCCGCTGCTCCAGAAGCAGTCGGCCGACCCCACTTCACCGATCGCGGGCCAGAAGGGCAACCTCTTCTTCGACGATTTCCTCGAGTTCGGCGACGAATACGAGGAATGGAAGCCGTTCGATCACCCGCAGTACGGGAAGGTCGAGCTGGGTGGCTGGAAGAAGCTGCAAGGACGCGTCAATCCACGCTTCATGAGCATCGAGCTTTTCCATCGGAACATGGCGTTCACGCTGCACCACGCCGATCAGATGCCGCTGGTGACGATGGAGAATGCGACGGTCGAGAAGGTGGAAGGCGATGTGTATCGCGTTCGCGTGGACGTGTCGAACAGCCGCGTCATCCCGACGATCATGGTGAAAGCCGCGGCAAGCAAAGTCGTGCGACCGGATGTTCTGACGCTCGAGGGCCGGAACGCCAGCGTCATTACTGCCGGTGTCGTGCTGAACAAGTTCCTGCCCGGGCCGCTCTCCATGATCGATCAGAAGGACCTGAAGCGGATCATCATTCGCAACGGGCTTCCCGGCAAGACGACCAGGACGATCGAGTACCTGGTGAAGGGGTCAGGACCGGTCACGATTCAGTCTTCCGCGCTGAAGGGCGGAACCGTGAGGACGACGGTAGAGTTGCGGTAGAGATTCACACCCAGGGAGGCACTCGCGCCCGCCGGGGTCGTCGGCGTCAATCGGCCAGACGACCTCCGCTACTCGCCCGCAGCAACCCCGCCTGCTCCTTCCCACCTCTGCACGTTTTCCGCTTCCTCGCGATGCCCGACACCGCGAGAAGGGGAAAACGCGAGCCCCAACCGCAGGCGCAATGAAGTGCGCGAAGCTGTTGGTCAGGTATAGCAATCCTTGAATTGCAAGCAGCCCGCCAATGACGCGGGGGAAAAACGCGGCTGAGGCGCTGGACCAACTGCGTCGAAAACACCCCAATGGGAGCGAAAAAGTCGGGGTTTTGACGGACACAACTTCGAGATTTCACCTGACAGTACACCTGTCCTGGAGGCCGTAGCTTGCGCTCACGTGCCACGGCGCGACCAACACCCCGTGCAACACGAAGCGCACGTCTTTGCAAGCACGACCTACTTCCGGAGGCAACATGATCCGCATCAAGATATTCGCCACCCTTTCAGGCCTCGTCCTGGTCGCGTCGTCCCTCTCGGCGCAGGGCAACTCGGGCCGTGCTCAGTCCGGTCCGGCCACCGGCACCACCCGCAATGAAGCGAGCGATTCGTCGAGCAAAGAAAAGGCGACGATCTCGAAATACTTCACCAAGAATGTCCCGGCCGTGCGTCCGTATGACCAGCGCGGGGTCAACATGTTCGAGGCCCCGAAGCCAGCGAGGGGATCGTTCACCGGGCCCTCGCTCGACATCGGCGCGGCCTTCGCGCAGAGCTTTCAGTCGTTGAACCAATCCAACACTGCTGCGCCGCGCATGGTCGGAACCAAGGACCAGAACAAGCTCATCGCCATCGGCGCGGGCCTGCCGCTCGCGAGCGCGAATCTCGTCCTCAACGCGCAGCTCGCTGACGGTATCGTCGTGTCGCTCGAGAACTACCTCGCGTCCCGCGGCCACACGGAGTTCAACGTCAAGGGTGGATTCCTCCAGTTCGACGCGTCTCCCCTCGACATTCCGGTGCTGAACACGTTGATGAAGTACACCACCGTGAAAGTCGGCATGTTCGAGAACAACTTCGGCGACTCGCATTTCCGTCGGTCCGATGGCGGTCAGGCGATCTACAATCCGTTCGTCGGCAACTACATCGTCGATCCGTTCACGACAGAGGCGGGCGCCGAGGTGTACTTCCGGAGCGGCCCAGCGTTCATCATGGGCGCGGTGACGAGCGGCGAAATGCGCGGAAGCGTCGCGACGCCGGAGAACCGTGGATGGGCGCGCTATGGGAAGGTGGGCGTCGACAAGCAGATCAGCAGCGATCTGCGCGTGCGCCTCACGGGCTCGTTGTACCGGGCAGACCGCTCGCTCAATCAAACGATCTACTCAGGCGACCGCCCGGGTTCGCGCTACTACGACGTCCTCGTGGACTCCGTCGGCCGTGACCGCTGGAGCGGCACCATCCAGCCCGGGTTCCGCAACAACGTGACCGCGATCCAGATCAACCCATTCGTCAAGTTCAAGGGCCTGGAGGTCTTCGGGTCGATCGACCGTGGGTCGGGCAAGGCGACGGCCGAGACCGAGGCGCGCAAGCTCCGCCAGACCGCTGCCGACGTCGTCTACCGCTTCGCCAACGACCAGCTCTACGTGGGCGCCCGGTACAACACCGCGATGATGCGCCTCCAGGGTATGACGAACGATGTCGGCGCA
>JANMSC010000191.1:0-1515 GCA_031388885.1 Gemmatimonadales bacterium
CGCCCCAGTTTGCACGAACGCTGGCTTTGGTCAGGTCGAGCAGGTCATGCTCAATCTTGTGGTCAACGCCCGCGATGCGATGCCATTGGGCGGTGCGCTGCGCATCAGGACGTTTCAGGTGGGGTACTATGAGCCGCACGACCACGCCCACGGAGTGCTTCCAGCGGGCGCGTGGGCAATGTTGAGTGTGCGTGACACCGGTGCTGGCATGACGCCCGACGTGTTGACTCGCCTCTTCGAGCCGTTCTTCACGACGAAGGAGCCTGGACGGGGCACCGGGCTCGGTCTCGCCACCGTGTATGGCATTGCACGACAGGCGGCGGGGCAGGTGATGGTCGAGAGCGAGCCCGAACTTGGCACGACGGTTGTGGTGGCTCTGCCGGCGCAGGTCATGCCGCAGCCCGTCGTGATGCCCGCCACCCGTGCACCCGATGCCATCCTTGTGGTCGACGACGACCACTGGGTGCGCACCGTGGTGAGCCGTGTGTTGCGTCGGGCGGGGTGGGGCGTGCTCGAGGCCGATAGTGGGCAGGCGGCGCTCGAGCTGTTGCGGGGCGTCGCTGGTGGTTGCGTGCGCCTCGTGCTGACCGACATGATGATGCCGGGAATGAACGGTCCCGCGCTCGCGGAAATGGTGCGCCGACATCACCCGGGCACGCCGGTTCTCCTGATGTCGGGTTTGGCTGCCGACATGCTACCGCGCGATCGCCTCAGTGGGTTGGGTGACACCGTGCTCGCCAAGCCCTTTACGCCTGCCGAGCTGCTCGCAGCGGTTCGTCGTCAGCTGAACGGAGCCGCGTGAGCATTTCTTCCCACCCCGCAATGCCGAGTGCATCGAGTCCGACCGATCCCGGGGTGGCCAGCAATTCTGGATGATGGCCGTCGCCAGGTCGGCAGATCACGTAGGCCTGATCGACGGCGGCGAACAGCGAGATATCGTTGGACTCATCTCCGATCGCCACGGTGAACGGGCGGGGATGACACGCCGTCCACGCCGCGGTGAGCGCATTCGCCGCCTGCCCCTTGTCGGCGTCGCTCACGATCTGAATCCAGTGTCCCCCCGGCTCGGCGCGAAGCCCGGCATCGCGGAACGCGTCGATCAGGCGCGCCCGCTCGCTTCCTCTCGGCATCGCCAGCAGAAACGAATGCCAGCGTGCCTTCGCCTCGCGGTCAGTTCCCGCCTTGGCCGTCGTCAATGCGCGGGCCACGATATCGCGATCGTCGCGCGACAGGTGACGCAGGCGAGCGTGGAGTTCGTCAATACCCGGCGCCAGATGACCGAGCCGCCAAGGGCGCTCGAGGATCGTCGCGTCGCCAAGGCGCCCGGGAAGCATGCTCGCCATCGGATCGTCGGCGCGCACCGCCACGACGGCTCCGTTCTCCGCCAGCACGGGTCCGTCCAGTCCGATGAACTCTTGCAGGCGGGCCAGTTCGAGCACAGTCCGGCTCGACGCGTTCCGCGATGCCGGGCTTCGCGCCGAGCCGGGGGGACACTGGATTCAGATCGTGAGCGAC
>JANMSC010000224.1:0-8563 GCA_031388885.1 Gemmatimonadales bacterium
TCTGTTCGCTGGCGGGATCCGCAACATCGGGATTCGCCGTCACGCGATAGGTCGCGACGCGGGTATTGCCACCGAGGTCGGTGTAATTGATGACGAACACGCCGTTGGTGGCGTACTGCGGGTGGAACGCGAGTCCGAGCAGGCCCTGCTCGCTGCCGGCAGACACTTTGGCCGAGACGTCGAGGTACGGCGGCACGACGACCTGGCCGTCGGCGATGATCCTGATTCGCCCGCCCTTCTCAACCACGAAGAGGCGGGGATCACCGGGCGGGCTCGTGAGATACAAAGGGAACGACAGCCCGGTGACCACCGGTTGCAGCGCGAGCGATGTCGCGGGCGGCGGCGGGGGCCACCGGTGCGGAGCCTTCGGGACAGTTGGCGGAGAATGGTGGACTGCCAATCTTCTCGAGAACGGGCACGATCTCTTGTCGCCGAGCCCGGACTTGCGCCGCGAGCTGGTGCTCCGAGGCGCGGCGCTACTCCCCCAGGCTCGGCGACAGCGGCTCGACCTCGCGGGGCGTCAGGTGCGGCGACTCGTTGAGCAGGCGGGCGCAGCTGTTCCACCGGAGGATGGCGTCGTCGTCGTCCGACGGGCGCAGTGGTTCCGCCCGTTCGTAGCACGCCATCGCCTCCCGAAGGTGTTCGTACGCCACGTGCCCGGAGTCCGCCGCGCGGTGCTTCATTCGAGCACGACCGAGTCGTTCCGAAATGATGCCCGCGTAATAGGACTTCTCGTACTCGCTCGTGAGCTGCACGAGGACCTCGCGGGCGCGCGCACCTCGGCGTGACGATTCATTGTCGAACTGGTCGGTGCAGGCGAGCAGGAGCACTCGCAACGCGTGCTGGTGCCCGGGTGCGCCTGCGAGGATGTCGAGACAAATGCTTTCGGCAGCCCACGGCTGGCTCAGCAGCCGATATCGTTCGGCTTTGTCGAGGGCGAGCGGAATCGCATCGACTGACAACGATTTGAGTGGATACACGTTTGACTCCGGTCGGTCGGTGGTCCGCAGTCAAGCAGGCGGCGTGCCGCGCACCAGGCGCACCAGCGCCTTGAGCGGATCATAGTAGCGGTCGGCGACTCGTTCCTTGAGGGGGATGATCGCATTGTCGGTGATCTGAATGTCCTCGGGACACACCGTCGTGCAGCACTTCGTGATATTGCAGTAGCCGATGCCGTCGGCTTCCTTCAATTCGGCCGTGCGATCGAGCGTGTCGAGCGGGTGCATCTCGAGCGCCGCGACAAAGGTCAGGAACCGCGGCCCGATGAACGAGTCGTGTTTCTGGTGGTCACGCAGCACATGACACACGTCCTGGCAGAGAAAGCATTCGATGCACTTCCGGAATTCCTGCACCCGATCGACGTCGGTCTGCTGCATCCGCCAGGTACCGTCGGCAGCGTCGGGCGGGCGCGGCGTGAACTTGCGGATCCGTTGCTTGACCCGGTAGTTCCAGCTTACGTCGGTGACGAGGTCGCGGACGAGCGGAAACGCCCGCATCGGCTCGATCGTCACCGGCTCCCCCAGGTCGAGTTGGTTCAACCGGGTCATGCACATCAGGCGTGGCTTGCCATTGATTTCGGCGGAGCACGAACCGCACTTGCCTGCCTTGCAATTCCAGCGCACCGCCATGTCGCCGGCCTGTTCGGCCTGGATCTGGTGGACCGCATCGAGCACGACCATCCCCTCTGAGACGGTCGCCGCGTAGTCGTGGAAGGCGCCTTGGCCAGCGTCGCCTCGCCAGATTCGGAATGTTGCGGTCGTCACTTCTGCTCCTCGAGAATGCGGGACTGGTCCGGCGTCATCACCGGCACCGGCTCGCGCGTCAGCGTCATGGTGCCGTCGCTTCCCTTCCGGATGACGATGTTGAACCGTGCTGCCGCGGGATCCTTGTCGGGGTAGTCATCGCGAAAGTGACCGCCTCGGCTCTCTCGACGCTCAATGGCGGCCCGGGTAATCGCCTCGGAAATCATGAGCAGGTTGCCAAGGTCCATCGCGGTGTGCCACCCGGGATTGTATTCGCGATTGCCCACCACACCGACAGCGGCAGCACGGGCGCTCAGATTCCCCAGCGCGTCGAGGGCCCGCTCCAGCTCGTCCCCGCGTCGCACGATCCCGACGAGATCCTGCATCATCGTCTGCAGGTCGTGCTGCACGCGATAGGCGTCGTCAGTCGTAGTGTCGCGATCGAATGGCGCCAGCGACCGGCGTATCGCAGCATCAACCTGCACTCGGTCGACTTGACCGGCGGGGTTTTCCCTGGCGAACTGTGCGGCGTACGCACCCGCTCGGCGCCCGAACACGAGCAAGTCCGAGAGGGAGTTGCCGCCGAGGCGATTGGCACCATGCAGACCGGCGGCGCACTCGCCGGCGGCGAAGAGGCCCGGCACGGAGGACATCTGTGAGTCGCCGTCGACCCGGATGCCGCCCATGATGTAGTGGGTGGTAGGTCCGACCTCCATCGCTTCCTTGGTGATGTCGATGTCGGCCAGCTGCTTGAACTGGTGGTACATGCTGGGCAGCTTCTTCCGGATGTGGGTCGCCGCATCGGGGCGACGATCCTTGATCCACGAGATGTCGAGGTACACGCCGCCGTGCGGGGAGCCACGTCCGGCACGCACTTCGCGCATGATCGCACGCGCGACATGGTCACGAGTCAGCAGTTCTGGCGGGCGACGTGCCTCCTTGTCGCCCTGAGTGTATCGCCAGCCCTCGTCCTCGGTTTCGGCAGTCTGCGCTCGATAGTTCTCCGGAATGTCATCGAACATGAAGCGGTGACCGTCACTGTTGCGGAGCACGCCACCTTCCCCGCGCACGCCCTCGGTGACCAGGATGCCACGCACGCTCGGCGGCCACACCATGCCGGTGGGGTGAAACTGGACAAATTCCATGTCCTGCAACGCCGCGCCCGCGTCATACGCCAGAGCCTGCCCGTCAGCGGTGTATTCCCAGCTGTTGCTCGTGATGCTGAACGCGCGACCGACACCACCGGTCGCGATGACGAGCGCGCGGCAGCGAAAGACGCGGAATCGGCCGCGTTCGCGATCGTAGCCCAGGGCACCAACGACGCAACCGTCCCGGGTGAGCAGCGTGACGATCGTGACTTCCATGTGCACGTCGATCCCCGGGTGGACCGCGTGGTCCTGGAGGGTGCGGATCATCTCGAGCCCGGTGCGGTCACCGACGTGCGCCAGCCGCGGATACCGATGTCCACCAAAATTGCGTTGCAGGATCCGGCCATCGGCGGTGCGATCGAATACCGCACCCCACGCCTCCAATTCGCGGACCCGGTCGGGTGCCTCCTTCGCGTGCAACTCGGCCATCCGCGGATTGTTGATGTACTGGCCACCTCGCATGGTGTCGGCGAAGTGCACCATCCAGTTATCGCGATCATCGACATTGCCGAGCGCCGCTGCGATGCCGCCTTCAGCCATCACGGTGTGGGCCTTGCCGAGAAGCGACTTGCACACCAGGCCGACCGCGGCCCCAGCGGTTGCGGCCTCGATGGCGGCTCGTAACCCGGCGCCACCGGCCCCGATGATCAGGACGTCGTGATCGTGGGTCTCATAGTCCGCCATCAGAAGATCCGCCAGTCGTGCCAGATGCCCATGGAACACAGGCGAATGTAGACGTCGGAGAACCCGACACTGAAGAGACTCAGCCAGGCGAAACGCATGTGCTGGCGGTTGAGGCAGGTCGAGCAGTCGTACGCGAGCTTGCGTACCGGGCGCTCCGAGACCCGGTCGAGCACGCCGCCGACGAGGTGGCGCAGTGAATGACAGCCCAGAGTATAGGAGCCCAGCAGGACAACGTTTACTGCAAGGACGATCGTTCCGAGGCCCAAGCCGAACGTGGTTGTGCCAGCGGCATCGGTGAACCAGAGTGCCTTCCAGACGTCGTGCAACAATACCAGCAGGAACATCAGCCCCAGGTACATGAAGTAGCGATGAACGTTCTGCAGGATCAGTGGAAGCGTGTGCTCACCGCGATATGACGTGCGCGGCTCACCCACGGCGCAACTCACGGGATCAGCCCAGAATGCCTTGTAATACGCGCCGCGATAGTAATAGCAGGTGAAGCGGAAGCCACCCGGCGCCCAGAGGATCAGCAACGCAGGCGAGAAGGGGAGCATCGCGGGCCACCACGCCGGTTTTGGGCCGAAGAGGGCGTGCGGCGACTCGCCGAAGAGCTCCGGCGAATAGAACGGTGAGAGATACGGCCCGAAGAAGTAGTGCGTCCCCTGAAACGCGGCCCAGGTCGAGTACCCCAGAAAGGCCGTGAGGCAGAGGAACACAACAACAGGCTGGATCCACCAGGTGTCGGTCCGCATTGTCTCGCCGAAACGGCGAGGTGCAAGCGGCAGCGGCGAATGCACCAACGAAGGACCTCCGGGAGCAGGCGGGAAGGCGGCAGGAACTTGGCGCCTGCGGCGAAGCTCGGCAAGAGCGCACTGCCACGCTCGCGCGATCGTCGTGCCGTCACTACCATGCGGTGCGTGACTTCGTCCTCCGGAACTGATGCCGTGAACCCGTCGACCGGGACGCGGCGCGATGTGCCTCTGACAGCCGAAGTCTCGCCCGACGCGAGCCGCCTGGCGCTGTTCGGCTTCCTCTGGGCGTTCGCGCTGTTGTACCATCAGGTTGGCTACGATGACCATCTGGGCACCGCGGCCGACCTGGTCCTCGCTGGCATCGCGATGGTCGCAATGGTTTGGCCGAGCACACCAATCGTGCTCGGCGCCCTTGCGGTCGTGCACGTCGCCGTGGTGCTCCGCCACCTTCCCAGCGTCTACAACCACTGGTACTTCGCCGCGCTGGTGTCGATCGGGATCGCGGTGGCATGCGCTATCGCATGGTGGCAGGATCGCGGCTCGGGCTCGACGCTGCGGCCGGCGTCGGTGGCCAGGGCATTCGTACCGGCTGGCCAGTGGTGCCTCATCCTGCTGTACGTGGCGAGCGGATTTCACAAGCTCAATCACGACTTTCTTGATCCAGCGGTCAGTTGCGCGCCGATCCTTGGCGGTGCGATCACTGGGACCTTCGCGCTCCCGCAACCGGTCACCATCGCGACCATCTGGTTTACAATCGTGCTCGAACTCGGTGTGCCGGTACTCCTGATGGTGCGTCGGTTTCGCCACGCCGGCATCGCGATCGGGTTGCTGTTTCATGTCATGATGGCACTCGCCGGGTATCCGCGATTCAGTGCGACGGGTGTGGCCCTGCTGACGCTCTTCCTCGCACCAGGCACGCTGACGCAACTGTCGTCGCGAGGCCGGTTTGGCCGATTGCATGAGATAATCCGGGTGCGCGTGTCGCCAACGGGGTTCCGCCTTGCGATCGTACTGGTACTGGTCGCGGCGACCAGTGCCGGGCAAGCTGTGGCCAGCCCGGTGTTCCTCGCGGTGCAACTCCTGTTCACGCTTGCCGTGCTGGTCCTGGCGACAGGACACCGCACCGGTACCGAATCGTACCGCCGGATCCAGGGTCCGGTGCCGCTGTCGATCGTGGCACCGGTGCTGGTGTTCGTGTCCGCCATCTCGCCCTATCTCGGACTCAGTACGAGTCGTGCTCTGGCGATGTACAGCAACCTCCGCACCGAGGGTGGGTCGTCGAATCACCTGATTGTTCCCGCGACGCTGCAGCCCTTTGATTTTCAGCGCGACCTGGTGACAATCATCGCGTCGAGCCTACCGCGGGTGCAGCAATTGGCTGATGACCGGATGGTCGTGCCGTTCATCGAGTTGCGCTCGATGCTGTCGACGACTGGCGGCGACGTCAGGGATGGCTCGGTGAGTTACATCCGCAACGGTACGGCGCACGACGTGCCGTCGACTCGCGCAGATGTCGCGCTTGATCTGCCGGTGTCGTTCTTTGTGCAGAAATTTGTACGGTTCCGGGCGATCGAATCGTCCGGTCAGCGACGGTGCGGGGTCTGAGGGACACCATGGCGCTATTGGGGTTGCAGGACGTTTCGTTGGGCTTCGGTGGTCCGCTGCTGCTTGAGCGCGCGTCGTTCGCGCTCGAACGTGGCGAACGCGTGTGCCTCCTCGGTCGTAACGGCACCGGCAAGAGTACCGTGCTACAACTTCTTGATGGGTCGCTCGCGCCAGATACCGGCGAAGTCGTGCGCCAGATTGGTGTCACGGTAGCGCGCCTCGGGCAGGTGGTTCCCGGCGACCTCACCGGCACGACCTTCGACGTCGTTGCGGCGGGGCTCGGCGCTACCGGCCGGTTGCTCTCCAGCTACCATCAGGCGAGTCATCGCGTGGCGATCGACGCCAGCGCACGCGCGCTGAGCGACCTCGACCGCCTGCATCACGAGCTTGATGCCGCCCGGGCCTGGCAGATACACAGTCGCGTAGAGACGGTCCTGTCGCACCTCGACCTCGACGCTGACGCGGCGTTCGCCGATGCGTCGGGAGGGCGAAAGCGGCAGGCACTTCTGGCGCGCGCGCTGGTGCGTGAACCCGACGCACTCCTGCTCGATGAACCGACCAATCACCTTGATGTCGCAGCGATCGAGTGGCTTGAGGAATTTCTCGTCGCGCGCTCCACGACGCTGGTGTTCGTGACGCATGATCGCGCTTTTTTGCGGCGCGTCGCGACCCGAGTCATCGAGCTCGATCGTGGACGCCTTGCCGACTGGGGCCCAACGTACGAGACGTATCTCGAGCGCAAGGACGCCGCCCTCGCGACAGAGGAGCGGGGGTGGGCCGACTTCGACCGGAAACTGGCTCGCGAAGAGACCTGGATCCGTACCGGGATCAAGGCACGCCGCACCCGCAACGAAGGACGGGTGCGCTCGCTCGAGGCGCTCCGTGCCGAACGCGGTGCGCGACGCGAACGCGCGGGAACGGTTCGGATGCAGGTCCAGGAGGCCGATCGGTCAGGACGGCTGGTGATCGAGGCCAAAAGCGTCACGTTCACTCATGGTGAGCGGGTGATCGTACACGACCTGTCCACCACCATCATGCGGGGTGATCGGATCGGGCTCATCGGGCCGAACGGATCCGGCAAGACGACGCTGCTGCGCCTGCTGCTCGGCGAGCTCATGCCCGACAGCGGGACCGTTCGCCACGGGACCGGGCTCGAGGTGGCCTACTTCGACCAATTGCGCGAGCAACTCGACCCGAACCGCACCGTCGTGGATAGCCTCGGCGACGGCACCGAGTTTGTCACGATCGGCGCGGTGCGAAAGCACGTGCTCGGTTACTTGCAGGACTTCCTGTTCTCGCCCGATCGTGCCCGCACCCCGGTGCGAGTGCTCTCTGGTGGTGAACGCAATCGGCTGTTGCTCGCACGGCTCTTCACACGATCGTTCAACGTGCTGGTGCTCGATGAGCCCACCAACGATCTCGACGTCGAGACGCTCGACTTGTTGGAGGAGATGCTGCTCGCCTTCGGCGGGACCCTGCTGGTGGTGAGCCACGACCGTGTCTTTCTCGACAATGTCGTGACCAGTACCCTGGTGCTCGAAGGCGGGGGACGCGTCGGCGAATATGTTGGCGGGTATGCCGATTGGGTCAGGCAACGTCAGGCGCAGGTGGTGGCGGTGGCGGCGAGCGTTCGTCAGACGCCAGCACCACCGAGTGCGGTCGTGACCAAGCGGCGGCGACTGACGATGAAGGACGCCGGAGAGCTGGCCACGCTGCCCGACGCAATCGATCGCGCCGAGCACGAACGAAGCGGGCTCTACTCGTCGCTCGGTGACCCTGACGTGCTTCGCGACGCCGAGGCGCTCGGCCGCGTACGGGAGCGACTCACTGCAGTGGAGGCAGAAGTGCGTCGGCTGACCGCTCGCTGGGAGGAGCTCGAGACGATCGCCTCGGGCGAGGGCTGACGCGTCCCGGGGGCCGCTGAGCCGGGGCCGATGGCTCGCACGCTGGCGTGTGTGACTCGGCCACGCCGAATCGTCTCGCCAAGGCCGACACCGGTCGTGGGGCACCACGCGGGACGAGCGGCCTGCACCACCACACCACCAGTCATCCGGAGCGCATCATGTCGATCGCACGCGTCACCGAAATCAGCGCCACATCAAGCAAGGGGTTCGAGGACGCCGTCCAGCAGGGCGTGAGCCGGGCGACGAAGTCGCTGCGGCAGATCCGCCGGGCATGGGTGAAGGAGCAAGCCGTGAAAGTGGAGGGTGGGAAGATCGTGGAGTACCAGGTGAACTTGCTGATCACGTTCGTGCTCGACGACGGCGATAACGCTGATCTCGCGTAGCTTGAGCACGCCCTCAGCTCGTCACGCGGGCCCCCTCGCGCGGCATGCCACGGCAGCGCACGGGCTGGCATGGATCGTCTGTAGCCTGCTGGTCGGCTGTGAGCGGGGCGCCCCTTCTCCCTCGACCGACACGCTCGGCGCGGGGTCCCGGGCGCCGAGCGTGTCGCTCCCGGACGGGTTTGACACCGCGCGCGTCGACCGCGAGCGTGCAGTGAGCGGCATGACTGTGCACACCGAGGCAAGCGTCGCCGACGACACCACAACACGTATCGTGCTGCGGTTTCGAGGTGCCGCGGTGCCGTCGTACCATATCGGATACACCGGGCCGGTGCAGCAATGCGGATC
>JANMSC010000319.1:0-5380 GCA_031388885.1 Gemmatimonadales bacterium
AACCACGCCGGCTCCACGGTACCGACCGGCCAGAGCGCGAGCGCCCACCACGCCGCCGTGATCACCAGGATCAGCAGCAGAGCGAGCGAGGCCGCGCCTGGCCGGGCAGCCCATGGCCGGGTCATCCGATTTTCCAGAGGAACGAGAGCAGCTTCCAGTTGGCGAAGTAGTAGAGCATGAACGCCAACAGGAAGACGCCTACCAGCACCAGTGTGCCGGGTGTCGCGCCCGCAATGCCGCGCCCCGGTGCATGCAGCGCCTCATTGAGCTCATCGACGTTGGCCGAGTGAACCGGCGGGTTAGTGAGCCCCTGCGGGATTCCCGCAACCTCGGCGCCCCGCGGGAACTCGGTTACTGGCTCGCCGAAGAACACCGACTTCACCGCGATGAGGATGAACGCCAGCGCCCCCGTCACCGCGATGATGCCACCGATCCCCATCACGGCGAGGAAGAAGTCGACCGCCGGATTGAATTGCACGTCGAACGGCGCCTGCGAGAAAGAGATATCCCAATGCCGGCGCGGCACGCCAAAGCTACCTGCAAACGTCATCCCCATCACCAGCAACAGCAGCCCGCCGGAGAAGAGGTAGGGCTGGATTTTGGCGAGTTTCCAGAACGCAACTTTCCGGCGGAAGATGAGCGGGAGCAAGTAGTAAGTGGCGCCCATGAAGGCGAGCGCCGTGCCGCTGACCACCGTCGAATGGAAGTGTCCCGGAATCCGCATCGTGTTGTGCGCGATGATGTTGATCTGTTCGGTCCCCAGCGTAACCCCGGTGATCCCGCCCACGAACCCGAAGACGATGATGGAAAGCACTAGCGAGGAGAAGCCCGGATCGCCCCAAGGGGCGCGGCGGAGCCAGCCGAACAACCCGTCGGTGAACCCGCGTAGCCGCATGCCCAGCTCCATGCCCGCCGGCACGGTGAAGCCATGCACCATCGAGGCGAGCACCGCCATGTACATGAAATAGGAGGTGTTCACGATCTTCCAGGCGGAGCTGAATCCCGGGTCCACCAGCAGATGGTGCGCCGAGGCCATCGAGATGAACAGGATGTAGAGCACGAACGCCGAGCGGCTGATCTTCTCGTTGAGCACCACCGACCCGACCGTGAGCGCGCCCAGCATGTACCAGATGGCCACCATCGCGGCGACGTTGATCTGTTGCGAGGAGTGCCCTAGTGCCCACCACAGCATCCGATAGAGCTGCGGGTCGACCGAGGGGATCAGGCCGACCGACCAGAGGAACGTCGGGATGTACACCATGGCGCCGTGCACCAGCGTGATCACCGCGATGATGGCCGCGGTCGTGGCACCGTACACCACCAGCGGCATCGAGCCGGTGTACGTCTTTTCCCGCTTGGCGATTACCAGCGTGGCGAAGAACTGGCAGACCATCAGCAGCGCGCCCACGGCAAAGAAGATGACACCGAGGTAAAACAGCGGGTGCGCCTTGAGCGGCGGATACGACGTGAACAGCACGTCCGCGTTGCCGCTCCATTGGGCCCATTCGACCAAGAGCGTCCCAACCAGCATCAGGCCGAAGTTGAACCACCCGAGCTTCGGCGCCGCCGGCCGGGCATTGAGCAGCACCGTGCTGGCGAACCAGAGCACCGCCATCTCGAAGTAGATGATGAAGAAGATCAGCATGTTCATGCCGTGCACGCCCAGCAGCCGGTAGTACCACTCCGCCGGGAGCAGATGGACCGCCTGCCAGCGGGTCAGCACCAGAAGCAGCGCCGCGATGGCGCCAACTAGCAGCGTCACTACCGCCACCACCGCGTTGGCCTTGACCAGTCGCTCGGCCTGAAGGTGTATCGTCCGGCCGGTCGCGGGACAGATCCGGAACGAAGCTGCCGAGGCCGCGGTCATGGCTCACCTCCCGACTCAACCCGGGCGTTGGAATTGTCCGCCAGCGGCTGCCCCGCCTCATCGACGACGATCACCCGGCCCACCATCGTGTGGTGGCCGATCCCGCAGAACTCGTTGCAGATGATCCGGAAGTCACCCGAGGCGGTCGGAGTGACCCGGAGCCCGTAGTCGTAACCCGGCACCACCTGAAAATTCACGTTGACCGGGAAAAGCGAGAATCCGTGGTTCACATCCAGCGAGGACAGGTGCAGCATGTACTCCTTCCCCCGCTCCAGCTTGAGGATCGGGTACCACTGGAAGGCGAGACCGACGAGGTAGACGTCGGAGCCTGGTGGAGGCTGGACGATCGGCAGGCCCTGGTCTTCACCCACCTTGTACTGTTTGGCGAAGGCCAGCGTGCGGGCGTAGTACGCCTTCGGTTCCACCCGTCGCCGGACGCCTGAGGGGTTCTGCCCGCCCTTGTAGTGCCACAGCGGCATCATCGCGAAAAGCACCATGCACCACCCGAAGGCGATGGCGACCCATACCTTCTCCGCCTTGTGGGCCGGCCTCCACCAGATGCCCGGTACCGGATCGAGTCCGGTATGAACTTTGGTCAGCATAACAGCCTCTTAAGGAAGGGTCGCCTTCGGCATCGAGAGGATTTCCCACGCCCCCCAGCCGGTGTATACCGCGAACATGATCAGCATGCCCAGCGCGAGGAGGAGAAAGACATTGTCGAAGAACCGTTGGCCAAGCGGCGGGCGCTCGGCAGGCTCTTCGGGGGGATTTGGTGGCGACGACATGCGGCTCCTCCTCTCGATGGTCGAATAGGATCGCTCAGGTGGGGCGGATTCGGACGTCTTGCTTGAGCAAGTCGGCCACCGTCGTCTGGCCGAAAAAGTTCTCGACGACCGTTGCTGCGCGGGACCAACGGTGGTGGACCAGACAGGGATGCGCATCACCGCAGCTTGCGCGTCCCAGCAGACACCGCCGTTCTCCGGCGGGCTCGAAGGGGCCCACCACCCGAGCCAAGGCGAGCCGGTCGGGCGCATCGACCAGTTGAAACCCCCCCTTGGGTCCCCGCGTCGAGCGCAGGACACCGGCCCGGGTCAGGGCGTGCAGCGTCTTTGAGAGGTAGTTGCGTGGGCAGCGGAGCGATGCGGCGACGTCGTCCACTCGCACCGGACCATCAGCAGAATGTCGGGCGATGTACTGCACCGCGCGAAGTGCGTTCTGCGCAGTACTGTTGAGCCACATGGCTACATGACCTGGTGAGAGAATCTTGCTAACATCATGATCATATGATAAACTCAACCAGCCGTCAATATGCGTTTCCTCCAGCGCCCGTTCCGTCGCCTCCTTACCGGCTTCGACGCCGTACTCGCCAAGCTGTACGGGTGGGAGCGGAACCCCATCCATCAGGCCGGGACCGTAGCGGTCGCCATGCTCCTGGTATTGCTTGTCACCGGCCTGTATCTCGTCCTGTACTATCGGGTGGGCTCCCCCGCCGCGTCCGTGGCGGGTCTCGCCGCCGATCCGTGGCTCGGTGCCTGGCTGCGCACCTTACACCGCTACGCGACAGACGTGTTCGTGATCGCCGCGGCACTCCACGCCGCTCGCATGTTTGCCCAGGACCGGAGCTGGGGCGCCCGCACCGTCGCCTGGATGTCCGGGTTGTTCCTGTTCGGGGCCGGGATGGTCTGCGCCTGGACCGGTTTCGTGATGGCGTGGGACACGTTCGGCGAACGGCTCGCGCTCGAGGGAGGTCGGCTCTTCGACGTAGTGCCGATCTTTTCCGAGCCGCTCAGCCGCATCTTCGCCGGCGAGGGCCCGGTGCCGAGCGCGTTCTTCTTCGTCAATCTTTTCGTGCACATCGCGCTGCCGCTCGGGCTGGGTGTCGGACTTTGGCTGCATGTTTCCCGGCTGGCGCGCCCGGTACTGCTGCCGCCCAAGCGCCTGACGTGGGCGATCGTCGGATCGCTGACGGTTGCCTCGGTGCTGCTCCCCGCCGCGCTCGGCCCCGCCGCGGACCCGCTGCGCCTCCCGGCATCTACACCAATCGACTTGGTGGTCGCGTGGTGGCTTCCGCTTTCGGAACGGCTTCCCGCCGGTATCGCATGGGGCAGTGGCATCGTCGTGATACTCCTGGCGCTCTTGATGCCGCGGCTCACTCGCCGCCCGGCCGATGCAAGCCGGCCGCCAAGCACCGTCGACGCGCGGCTCTGCACCGGATGCGACCAATGTCACCAGGATTGTCCGTGGGATGCAATCACCATGGTGGCGCGGGACGACGACCGCCCCACGCTGGTGGCGCGGGTGGATCCCTCACGTTGTGTGAGCTGTGGCATCTGCGCCGGCTCGTGTGCCCCGATGGGAGTGGGGCCCCCAGGCCGAACTGGGCGGGACCAGTTGACCGAAATACGAGAGGTCACATTGCCCGCGCTCGCCGCGCTCGGCCCCCTGCCGATCATCGCCATCTGTTGTGCCCAGGCACCCGCGGCGCACCTCGCTGCGCTACGGACCCGCGGGGCGCATGTGCACCTGGTGTCTTGCGTAGGCAACCTGCATTCCTCGGTGATCGAGCTCCTGGTGCGGACCGGGGCGCCGGGCGTGCTCGCGTGCGGCTGCCCGCCCCGCGACTGCGTCAGTCGTGAAGGGCCCAAGTGGCTGCACGAGCGGCTCTTCAACGACCGCGAGGCGGAACTGCAACCCCGCGTCGACCGCCGCCGGGTTCGCGTCGCGACTTTGGCACCGGGAGACCTGACCGCAACGGTGTCTGCGTTTGAGCAGTTCACGCGTGAGCTCGCGGCGCTCGCGTCGGCGGAGCTGGAGCGAGACGTCGAAATCGACATCCTGTGCGAGCCGGTCGCCTTGGAGGAGACGGCGATATGAGGCTGGCCCGGATTGTCGCCGCCGCAACTGCCACCGCCGCCGGGCTCGCACTGCTGGCGTTCGCGTCCGCTGTCCCGGTGGCCTATCACCCGGAGGACACAGCACGGCTGCGGCTGTCGTGGAGCGCCCGTCCCGAGCGCATCGAGGTGTGCCGTCAGGTTTCCGACGAGGAGCAGGCCGAGCGCGAGGAACACATGCGCCAGCGGGTGGCGTGCACGGGACGGTTCGCCACCTACGCCCTGCGGGTGGAGGTGGATGGCCGTGCCATCGGGGAGTCAGTGATCCACGGCGCGGGGCTGCGGCATGACCGGCCCCTCTACCTGCTCCGGGACTACCCGGTCCCCCCGGGTCAGCATCGGGTCCGGGTGACGCTGACGCGACGGGAGAAGACCGACGACGAGGCGGCGGACTTCGACGAGGCGGTGGTGCCCGATGCCGACACCGGTCTCTTTGCCGGGCGTGCCCAGCGGGAGGTCACGGAGAGGGCGCGGAGTGGGCGCGCGGCCATCCCGCCAACCCTGGTGCTCGATACGGCGTTCGCGTTCACGCCGCGGCGCGTGGCACTCGTCACCTTCAACGCCGAGCGCAGAATCCTCGAGTTGCACGCCGAGGCGCTCCGGAAGTGAGTGCCACATCGGA
>JANMSC010000337.1:0-1756 GCA_031388885.1 Gemmatimonadales bacterium
CGTCGGCGATGGCCGAGGCGTAGATCATCGGGTTGCGCTGCCAACTCTTGGCCACTTCCAGGTCGAGCAGCCAGCCGTCGATGAGGCCGCTCAGAATGCGATGGTCCACCCGCTCGTCGGGGGTGAGTTGCTCGGGCGACATTGTCAGGAGCCGAGCCTTGATCGCCTTGAACCAAGCCACCTGCCGGGCGATACCCTCGGCCGAGAAGTCCTCGAGTTGGCTGTCGTGTCCGTGCAGGCCGTTCCCGGCTGCAATCGAGGGATAGAAGCCCGCCCATCCGTCGAGGTACTCATCGGCCAGGGCGGAGAATTTGCGCGAGGCGGGAGACGACGTTCCGTAGGTGGAGGCCGCGGCACTCGGCACGCCAACCGCGGCCGAGTCACCGCTTGACGCGCCGACGTCACGACCCTTCGCACAGCCATCGAATACCAGCAGAAGGCCCGCAGGCAGCATGACCGTTAGCGCAGCGATCACCTTCCCCTTCATATTCATCAAAGTCCCTTCGTTACGATGGATGCGACGGAACGCGCGAAGTCGGGAGCGTCGCCGAGCGTCGTTTGAGCCGAGCGTGGTCCGGACGTGGGGCGTTACGCGATTGGCGCTCCCTTCGTTCGGGAGTTGATGATCATTGCTTCCGCCTCCAGGCCCGATCCACCAAACTTATGCTCCGCAAGTTGTCCCCCGCTTCGTGCCCACGCGCGGGTTCGCGGGAAAAAGTTTGAGAAACACACACGCGCCCTGAGTGGTTAATGCCACAGTGGCGCCCGCGCTTGTTGCGGTCGCGCGAACGGGTCGGAGGAGACTAGTGGTAGATGGATTAGGTGATGCCTTTCTGGCACAGGCGGGAGCCTTCGTTGTAGTCGGTGGATCGGGGGGAATAGGGAGCGCGATCGCGCGTCGGCTCGCGCTGCGGGGTGCCGTACTCGTGCTCGCGGCGCGGGAGCAGGCACGACTGGAGCAGGTTGCTGGATCGCTTGGCGCCGCGTGCGAGCCGATCGACGCGACGGACTTTGACGCGGTCGAGCGGCTGCTGAAAAGGGCGGCGGAGCGATTCGGACGTGTGGCAGGGGTGGTGAATGCGGTAGGTTCGATCATACTCAGGCCTGCGCATCTCACCTCACGTGACGATTTCCATGAGACTATCGCCCGCAATCTCACGACGGCGTTTGCTGTTGTACGAGCCGCCGGCATGGTGATGACCGACGGGGGATCTGTGGTCCTCTTCTCGACCGTTGCGGCGCAGGTGGGGCTCCCCAACCACGACGCCATCGCGGCGGCAAAGGGCGGGGTGTCGGCGCTGGCCCGCTCGTCCGCCGCTACCTACGCGTCACGTGGACTTCGGGTCAATGCCATCGCGCCCGGCTTGGTGGACACGCCGCTGGCCGCGCGCCTGACCGCGAACCCCAGGTCGCTCGAGGCATCGCGGGCCATGCACCCGTTAGGCAGAATCGGCACGGTAGACGATATCGCGGCGGCGGCCTGCTGGTTGCTTGATCCGGCTACCTCGTGGGTGACCGGACAGGTGCTGTCGGTGGACGGGGGATTGTCGACGGTGCGAGGGATGGCGTGAGACGGACCACCCACGTTCCCCGCTGGTTGCGTCTCACGCTGGTCGCGGCGGGGATGTTGAACCTTGTGTGGGGCGCGTCGCTGGTCTTGGCACCGTCGTGGGTCTTCATGGCCATCAACTTTCCGCTGCCTAACTACCCGCTGATGTGGCAGGGGGTCGGGATGCTGGTGGCCATACACGGCGTG
>JANMSC010000400.1:0-1880 GCA_031388885.1 Gemmatimonadales bacterium
CCATCGCATTGAGGGAGCGGTGAGTGAGCGGCCTCGCGTGGTGTGGGCCGATATGAGCCGAGGCCCCCGCGCCTGCGTGCTCGCGGGCCGATCGCCCTGGATTCCGTTGAATAGCTGCTACGTCGTCACCTGCCGCGACGACGTAGACGCCGCAGCGCTGGCAGCGCTCTTCAACTCACCCTTGGCTGGGAGTTGGCTCGACGCGGTCGCCGAACCCGCCCGGGGTGGCTTCCGACGATACCTGGGGTGGACCGTGGCCCGTCTCCCGATTCCCGCCGACTGGGCACGAGCGCGCGACATCCTCGCCCCGTTAGGCGCCCGCGGAGTGAGTGGTGACGCCGTGGGCGACGACGAACTGCTCGAGGCAAGCATTGCCGCGTACCGCGTACGGGCGTCGGCCGCGCGGGCGTTGGTGGAATGGACGTGGCGGTAGCGTGACCCACACAGTAGCCGAGGAATGGACCGCCATTGACGTGCCGTCGCTGCTGTCCGCTTGGCTCGAGCAACTGGGCGGGGTACGCGTTGCGCGACACAGCGAACGGATCGATCAACCATCGGGTGCGTCGGCGCCACACACGGAACAGATTGATCAACCGTCGAGTGCTTCGGCGCCACACCCCACTCCCGACGTTTTGTTCCTTCAACGGCAGAATCACGAATGCGAGGCGCCCCCCAACGGCACCCTCTCGATGGGAGACGTCACGCTGTACCCGCACCAGGTGGAGGGTGTGCGACGCCTGCGGCGCATCCTGACACGGTACGGCGGCGCCCTCTTGGCCGACGACGTAGGACTCGGCAAGACCTTTACCGCATTCGGCGTGGCCAGCGAATATCGGCGAGTGCTCGTGGTCGCGCCCGCCGCGGTCCGCGACATGTGGAAGCGCGCGAGCCGTCGGTGCCTGGTCGCGGCCGACGTCATCAGCTACGAGGGACTCAGCGCGGGACACTCTCCCCCAGTGGAAGGGTGGGACCTGCTCATTCTGGACGAAGCGCACCATGCGCGCAATCCGACGACCCGTCGCTTTCGCGCCCTCGCCCGCTTGGCGTGGGGACGGCGGTTGCTGCTCGTGTCCGCAACTCCCATCCACAATCGGCGGCGCGATCTGCATGCCCTGTTCTCGCTCTTCCTCGGCGCAGGCGCCGCGTGTCTGAGCGAGGCGGTGCTCTCCAATCTTATCGTTAGGCGAACGGACAGCGACCTCTCATCAACCGCCACGATCCCTGCACTTCGCGCCGTCTCGTGGCGTGCGGTGCCAGAGGCGCGCGCCGTTCTCGAGGCCCTTCGTTCCCTACCCCCTCCGCTCCCACCGGCCGACGGCGGTGTGGCCGACGCACTGGTAACCCTCCAATTGATTCGCGCGTGGTGCTCGAGCGACGCCGCACTGCTCGCGGCCATCCGTCGCCGCCTCGCGACAGCCATCGCCCTCGAACACGCGCTCTCGCACGGTCGGCATCCCACACGCGACGAACTCCGGGCCTGGTCGGCCGATGAATCCGGGGCGCTGCAATTGGCATTCCCCGAAATTGCGGCAGCCGGTGCCGGACAGAGACTAACCATAGAATGCCTCGATACGGTGCGACGGCATGCAACGGCGCTGCGCGTCCTGCGCGCGCTTGTGTCGGGCACCGGCGGTCGTGACCTCGCGCGCTTCGCCGCCGTTCGTGCGGCGCTCGACCAGCACGTCCACGAGCACCATCAGGGGCACCGACGCGAGCGCCATCACGAGCACCATCACGAGCACCACCGCGAACTCCAGCACGATCACCGACGCGAACACCAGCACGAACGCGTCGTCATCTTCACACACAGCGCGGAGACAGCGCAGGCACTCTTTCGTGCACTCGCGCCTGCATATCGGGTCGCCCTCTTGACGGGGCGC
>JANMSC010000342.1:0-1772 GCA_031388885.1 Gemmatimonadales bacterium
CGGCCGAGCGCCGCAGGCCCGACGCGAAAAAGACAATCCGCATTCAGAACGCGCGCGATCACAATCTTCGTGGCGTGAATGCGGAGATTCCGTTGGGCCTCTTCGTCGCCGTCACGGGGGTGTCCGGATCAGGCAAGAGCACGCTCATCGAGGACATTCTGCACCAGGCGCTCGCTCGGCATTTCTACCGTGCGCGAGTGATTCCCGGACTGCACGATCGCATCACGGGCCTCGAGCACATCGACAAGGTCATCGACATCGATCAGAGCCCCATCGGCCGTACGCCGCGCTCCAACCCGGCCACGTACACCGGACTCTTCACGCCAATTCGCGAGCTCTTCGCCGAGCTGCCCGAGGCGAAGATCCGCGGGTATGGACCGGGACGGTTCTCGTTCAATGTGAAGGGTGGCCGGTGCGAAGCCTGCCAGGGTGACGGGTTGGTGAAAATCGAAATGCATTTTCTGCCCGACGTGTACGTGCCGTGCGAGGTGTGCAAGGGCAGGCGGTACAATCGCGAAACGCTCGAAGTTCGCTTTCGTGGCCTCAGCATCGCGGACGTGCTGGAGCTGACCGTCGAAGACGCCGCTGCCTTCTTCGAGAACCAGCCGCGCGTGCGCCAGAAGCTCGAAACAATGAACGACGTCGGGCTCGGCTATATCCATCTGGGCCAGAGCGCGACGACCCTGTCCGGCGGCGAAGCGCAGCGCATCAAGCTCGCGACCGAGTTGTCAAAGCGCGACACCGGGCGCACGCTCTACATCCTCGACGAGCCGACGACTGGCCTCCACTTCGAGGATGTGCGTGTGCTGCTCACCGTGCTGCACCGATTGGTGGATCGGGGGAATACCGTGCTCGTCATCGAGCACAATCTCGACGTCATCAAGACGGCGGACTGGATCATCGATCTCGGTCCGGAAGGCGGCACGCGCGGTGGCATGATCGTCGCCGCCGGAACACCGGAGGACGTCGCGAGCGTCGAGGCGTCCCACACCGGCCGATATTTGCGAACGATGCTCAAAAAGCACCTGAAGCAGCGCAAGGCAGGCTAATGGTCTCTCTCCTCGACATCATTGGCCCCGTCATGGTCGGCCCGTCGTCCTCGCACACGGCGGGGGCGTGCCGGCTCGGGCTCCTCGCGCGCGGGCTGATCGGGGGCACGCCGGAGCGCGCCCGCGTGGAGCTGCACGGCTCATTCGCGCGCACCGGCGAGGGGCACGGCACCGACAAGGCGATTGTCGGCGGCTTGATGGGTTTTCGTCCCGACGATGAGCGCCTGCGCACCGCGCTCGAGATCGCCGAGCGGGAAGGGCTGGACTACACCTTCGAGAAGACCACCATCGCCGGCGACACGCATCCCAACACCACCCGGCTGACCCTTTCTCGCCAGGGCCGCGAAGCGGTGATGGTCGGATCCTCGTTAGGCGCCGGCCGGGTGCTCGTGACCGAGATCGACGGCTATCCGGTGGAGGTGTCGGGCAACTACCACACGATCGTGCTGGTCGCCGAGGACGTGAAGGGCTCGATCGCGCGCATCGCGGGCGTACTCTCAGAGCACGATCTCAACATCGCCACGCTGCGCCTGACGCGGAAGGAGCGCGGCGGGGACGCCTTCATGGTGATCGAGATCGACGATGCGCCGGGCGAGGCGGTGCGCGACGAGATCCGGAACCTGCCGTGGGTGCGGTGGGCCTTCCGGCTCGACAAGGTGAGTGCCTGACGATGTACACATCGCTGGCGGCGGCGGTGCGCGACGCCGAGGCGCGGGGGCTGAC
>JANMSC010000383.1:0-5403 GCA_031388885.1 Gemmatimonadales bacterium
GATGGGTCACCAGAAAAGAACCAGTTGAACTCCCCGAGTTGCTCGTTCTGGCGGACCATGAGTGCAAAAACGATCTCCGTTCCGAATGCCCAACCGAACGTCCGGACCTGCGGCGCGAGCAGGTAGGGATTCGGCGCGAAGTCCCCCGACGGCTTGGCGAACAGCTCGATCCCCTGCAGTGACGCGACGTCGGCGCACCCGGCGCGAAATGCCGATTCGAACGCGTAGCAGTTGTTCGCGGCGTTCGCAGCGTATTCGGCGACCGTCATCGCGTAGATGCGGTGCCCGTAGAACGTGGTTGCTTCCCAACCGAAATAGGACGCGGTGACCTGATTGCCGCTGGCAAGAATCGGCGACGACACGCCAAACGTGACGCTGTACGGCTTGACCGGGTTGGCCGCGGCCGTCCCAGGCTGGACGCCTGCGAGCACGAGCGAAGCGAGTACCGACGGAACGATGCGGGCCATCGTACACCTCAGGAGCGATGCGCGGGGGAGCGCGACCACATTCAACCGCAATCGGGGGACCCGCCTCGCCCCCGCTCGCCAAGTGCTTGTGGCATAAGGGAATATGGCGACGATGTCGCGGTTGGGCCACCATGGGCAGGCCGATATGTGGCGTCAGCGCCGCGATCACGGCGGAAGTTGGGGTGCCAGCGCAACAGCCGCGAGCGCGCGAGCCCCTCACCACGCCGTCGCGCCCTCGCGATCGACCGTGGTGACGCGTACCGTGACCGTGACGCCCGCTGCGGCGTACGCGTCGCGCATCGCCGCGGCGACAAGTGCCCCGAGCGCGGGACCGTCGACGAGGGCGAACGCCGTGGGCCCCGCGCCGCTGATCGACGCTCCCAGCGCGCCCGCGTCAAGGGCGGCACGCTTCGCGGCCGTGAACCCCGGCAGAAGCGCCGCGCGCGCGGGCTCCGCAATGCGATCGTCCATTCCTCGGCCAAGCAACGCGAGGTCGCCAAGGCAGGCACCGGCCACCATCGCGGCGACGTTGGCAGCCTGCCGCAGTGCGACGTCTCTCGTCACGGTGAGCGGGAGCACCGCGCGCGCGTCGCGAGTCGTCAGTCGTTGTGCCGGATGGGCCAGGACAACGCACAGCGTGGCTGGGACAGGGAGGCGAACCATGTCGATGGGATCGATCGAGCGTACCAGCACGAACCCGCCCAGGAGCGATGGCCCGAGATTGTCGGGTTGGCGCCCTGAGGCGACCGCTTCGCCGTCAAGTGCGCAGGTCAGCAGGGTAGCGGCATCCAATCCCAAGCCAGCAAGTCGGTTGGCGGCCACGGCGCCGGCCACAGCCGACGCCGCGCTACCGCCCTGCCCTCCGGCGACCGGAAGGCCTTTGCGAACCGATACTGTGAACCCGCGGTCGATGCCGGCCATATGGAGTACGGACCGAGCGGCCACGGCGGCGGTGTTTGTGCCGGGATCGCTCGGCAGGTCGGGGTGGCCGGGATCGATGACGATCACCAGGGCGTCGTTGCGCCAGGCGAGGCAAACCTCATCGCGCGGTCCTGCCAGGGCGAGGCCGAGCATGTCCAGCCCGGGACCGACGTTGCCGATCGATCCTGGCGCAGAGCCTGTGGCGGAGTCAAGAACCGGCATGGTCGTCATCGGAGTCGACGGGTGGGCATGTCGCACGCTAGGCGTGACCGACGCGAAAGTCCACGCGGCTCAATGTGACGGTTCCGTGTCGCCGTGCGTCCTATCTGGCGGTACGGTGGCCGGTGAGATTCTGGGTCACCGAGGGAACGACTCGGACGCGCGAAGCGTTCGATGTGAGGTGCCATGGCTGTGTTTCACGGGCGCAACAAGCGACTAAGCTCATGTTTCACAGAAAGATACAGTTGTACTTGCGAGAACGCGCGACAACTGTTATTTTGACGCGGTTTGATACGGTACTCCGCTGTGCGTGTCCGGGCTTGGGGCCCCGACCGGTGCACGGAGCCTGAAGGAACAGGAGTACGGTGTGACCATTCGTGCCCGCGGGAAGCGGCGCTCGCTCCGCCCCGCCCAGATTGCCCGGGCGGTCGATGAGGGGCGAGAAAGCCTTGACTTGTATCTCGACGAGATCTCTCGCGTCCCGCTGCTGAATCGCGAGGAAGAGATGGAGCTCGCCCGGAAGGCGTTCAAGGGAGACGTGCTGGCGCAAGAGAAGCTCGCACGCCACAACGTCCGCTTCGTCGTATCCGTGGCCAAGAAGTTCCAGAATCGCGGCGTGCCGTTGGTCGACCTGATCGGCGAGGGCAACCTCGGCCTGATGACGGCTGCTCGCAAGTTCGATCCTGATCGCGGCGTGAAGTTCATTTCCTACGCAGTGTGGTGGATTCGCCAAGCGGTTCAGGCGGCGATTGCGCGCCACGGCCGTCCCGTGCGCGTGCCGCTCAACCGTACCGCCGACCTGAGCCGTCTCGGGAAGACCACCACGCTGCTCAAAGAGAAGCTCGGCCGCATGCCGACGACGGAAGAACTGGCACGCGCCACCGGCCTGACCGAGGAAGCCGTGCGCTCGCTCTCGTCACTGAACACTGAAGCGGTGCGCCTCGATCATCCGACGCGCGACGGCGACGGCAACGAACGCATGGAGCGATTTGCCCTCGCCGAGCAGGAAGGTACTGATGCACACACGATGGCGAGCTCGCAGAGCGCCGACATCGAGGCCGCGCTGGATTCCCTGCCGCCACGCGATGCCAAGGTGCTGCGCCTGTATTTCGGTCTTGACGACGGCCAGCCGCGTACCCTTGAGGAGATCGGTCGCATGATGGGTGTCACCCGCGAACGGATTCGGCAGTTGCGCGATCGCGCGCTGGTGCGATTGCGTGAGGGGGAGACGGGCGAGAAGCTGAAGGACCTCGTGGCGTAGCTAGCCTGCCGACTGTGGACTGTCGACCACTTTCTGTTTGCGGTTGAACCACCCTCCGAACAACCGCCGCACCGGTGACTTCGTCGCCGCCGGCCAGATGTCGCCGCGGTAGTTCGCGATCCGCCGCGCGGCGTACGGCAAAACGCGCTTCACGTCTTTCTCGCTGATCGGGTGGAACGGCTTGAAGTCGAAGGGATGTTCGGCTGCGCGGGCGCGAAACGCCGTGATCTGGGCCCAATCCGCCGAGAGCTCGGGTAGCAACTCGAGGGTCGCGCGCAGGAGTTCGCGGTGGGTGAGTTTCTCGCCGAACGAGTATGCCAGATAGCGGTCCTCGACCAATCGCCAGAATGTCTCGGTCGCCTCGTTCACGTCGACCGCGTCGTACTCGAGCGCGGTGCAGATCAGGCCCCAGAGCACGTGCCGGGCGCGCCCCTCAAGCGACCGGGTCGGCGACTCGGGCGCCTTCTCCCAGTGGCGCAGGTAGCCGCCATTCATCATGTAGCCGCCCGGAAAGCCGTGCCGCCACATCCGGAGGTTGAACTCGGTCCATTCGCCCCAGAAGCGGCGACGTGGGTTGAATCCGCCGATGTCGCGAAACAGGTTGGTGTATCCGGCGACCAGCATGCCCTGGACCGTCATGTAGCGGAGCTCGGGCATTATCACATGCGGCGTCGTGTCACGCGGCTTGAACAGCTTGTCGGTGCCTTCGACATATGAGCGCGCTCCCACAATGCCGACCGGCACCCGACGCATCACGTCTTCGAGTGGCGTGAACAGGTCGTCGTGCACGGTGACGTCGTCATCGACGAAACAGAGCAACGGACTCTTGCACACGTTGAGCTGGAAGTTGCGGCCGCCGCTGATCGTCGGATCGCCGTTATTGAAAAACACTTCGACGTCGTGCCGGGTCGACTTGCGCGCGATGTCCCGCTCGACTGCGCGTTGGCCGTCGCGGATCACGCGGTTGTACACCACGACAATTCGCGCACCCCCGGGAACACGGATGTCGTTGAGCGACTCGATCAGCTGCTGCAGGTACTGCTCGCGCCCGGGAATGGTCAGGGCCGAAATCGTCCAGCGGGGGTGACGCATGCGTACCTCCTGGCCGCCGTGCTTCCTGCGGCGCGATCGGACTCCTGGCCGCGCGTGCGACCGGCGTGCTGGGGACGAAACCGCGGGGTGCCTACTGCACCGCGAACATCCGGAGCACCCGGGTGAGGATGCCACCGTGTTGCAGGTACTCGAGCTCGACCGGTGAATTGAGCCGGACGATCGCACTGAACTTCGTCGTCACGCCGGTGGTCACATCGGCCGCGATGACCTGCACGCGACCACCGGGGGTGAGCCCGGTTGCGATGCCGGTGATGCTGATTGTCTCCTTGCCGCTGAGGCCAAGCGTGTCGGCGTTCACCCCGGGCTCGAACGCAAGCGGCAGCACGCCCATCCCAACCAGATTCGAGCGGTGGATGCGCTCGTAGCTCTCGGCAATCACGGCCTTCACGCCGAGCAACATCGCCCCCTTGGCGGCCCAATCGCGTGACGATCCGGTACCATATTCCTTACCGACCAGCAGCACCAGGGGTGTCTTCGTTTCGATGTACCGCATCGCGGCATCGTAGACGCTCATCACGTCGCCGGTCGGGAGATACACCGTCCAGTTTCCCTCCCGGTCGGGCACCAGGCGGTTGCGGATCCGGGTGTTGCCGAACGTGCCACGCATCATGACTTCGTGATTGCCGCGTCGCGCGCCAAACGTGTTCCAGTCGGGCTGTTCCACGCCGTGTTCGCGGAGGTACTGCGCGGCAGGGCCATTTTTCGGGATCGCACCAGCCGGCGAGATGTGGTCGGTCGTCACGGAATCGCCCAACACCGCCAGGACCCGGGCATCGACGATGTCGGTGAGTGGCGCTGGCTCGGGCGAGATGTTGCTGAAAAACGGCGGATTTCTGACATACGTGGAGGCCGGGTCCCAGGCGAAGCGTGACCCCTCCGGTACGCGGAGCGCCTGCCATTCCTCGTCGCCTTCGAACACCGATGCGTATTGCTTCCGGAAAATGTCGGGGCCGACCGCCTCGGCGATCGCAGCCGAGACCTCCTGTGGCGACGGCCAGATGTCGCGGAGGAACACGGGTATGCCGTCGTTTCCGATGCCGAGTGGTTCGCTGTCGAGGTCAACGTCCACGCGGCCGATCAATGCGAACGCGACGACGAGCAGCGGCGACGCGAGGTAATTGGCGCGCACCTGGGGGTGCACTCGCGCTTCGAAGTTCCGGTTGCCTGATAGCACGGCCGCCGCGACGAGCGAATGCTCGTCGATCGCGGCAGCGATGGCGTCGGGCAGCGGGCCACTGTTGCCGATGCACGTAGTGCAGCCGTAGCCCACCGTCTGGAACCCGAGCTGATCGAGATACTGCGTCAGCCTGGCACGGTCGAGGTAATCGGTCACGACACGCGAGCCCGGCGCCATCGACGACTTGACCCACGGTCGGCGGGTGAGTCCCTTCTCGACCGCTTTCTTCGCCAACAATCCGGCAC
>JANMSC010000389.1:0-15935 GCA_031388885.1 Gemmatimonadales bacterium
GATCGAGCTGATCATCCCGGTGGCGATGGACGACGGGCTGCGGTTCGCCATTCGCGAAGGCGGCCGGACGGTGGGCGCCGGCGTGGTGACGAAGATCCTGAAATAACCCGACGTGATGTTGGGATGATCCGTAGGGGCGAAGCACGCTTCGCCCGCTGACATAAATATCGGTCGAAGGCGGAGATCAGTGAACGACACCCAGCTCGAACCACAGGCAGCGGCCGGCACCGGAAAGATCGCGGCCACTCGCGACTTTTTCGTGGCGACGCGTGGCGAGATGGATAAGGTGAGCTGGCCCGTGAAGGACGAGTTGATCAAGGCGACTCGCGCGGTGCTTATCGGGTCGCTCGTGCTCGGCATCGTGATTGGTCTCGTTGACTGGCTGCTGCAGAAGATCCTGGTAAACGGCGTCGCGCTGTTGGCCCGGTGACCGGAGTCGACATGGCGTACCACTGGTACGCGATCCAGACCACCGCGGGTCACGAGAACAAGGTGCGCATGCTGCTCGAACAGCGCATCAAGGACGATCCGCGCCCGGCCGACCAGAAGCTCGTGAAGAACGCGCTGGTCCCGACGCAGGAAGCCGTTGAGATCAAGAACGGCAAGAAAGTCACGGTCGAGCGAAAGCTCTATCCGGGCTATGTGATCGTCGAGATGGGGCTGAGCCAGGAAGCGCAGCACGTGGTGAACTCGCTCCAGGGCGTGATCAAGTTCGTCGGCACCTCGAAGTCGCCGTTGCCGCTGCGCGACGATGAAGTCAAGCGGCTCCTCGGCATCGCCGAGCCGGAAGCGGAATCGGCGCCAAAGGAAGAGATCCCGTTCCTCGTCGGTCAGGCTGTCGAGATCACCGAGGGGCCGTTCTCCGACTTCAACGGCGTGGTCGAGGAAGTGCTGTCGGACAAGGGCAAGGTGAAGGTGTCGGTGTCGCTCTTCGGGCGGCCGACGACGGTGGAGCTGGATTATTTGCAGTTGCGGGGACACTAAACAGATCGATCATCGATGATCGATCATCGATCATCGATTACTGAAAGCAGGTCTGAGGAGATCTTCTCCTCCCCCGCGACCGCCCGGGAACATTGGCGGCAGGTTCGGCGTAAGAGCCGTTCCGTCATTCGGCGCCCCGATTGGCCGTCGGACGTCGTGAAAGGAGCGACATGGCGAAGAAGATCACAGCCATGGTGAAGCTGCAGTGCCCGGCAGGAGCGGCTAACCCAGCGCCACCGGTTGGCACCGCACTCGGCCCGCACGGGGTCAACATCATGGAGTTCTGCAAGCAGTTCAATGCGCGCACCCAGGCGCAGGCCGGAATGGTGATTCCGGTGGTCGTGACGATCTTCGGTGATCGCACGTTCACCTTCATTACCAAGACGCCGCCTGCCCCGAACCTCCTCCTCAAGGAAGCAGGTATCGACAAGGGCAGCCCAGCGCCGAACCGTACGAAGGTTGGCAAGGTCACCAGTGCGCAGCTCAGGAAGATTGCCGAGATCAAGATGGTGGACCTGAACGCGTCGGACATCGAGTCAGCGATGCGCATGGTTGCCGGAACGGCCCGGAGCATGGGCCTGGAGGTCATCGACTGATGGCGCTCCTCGGTCGGAAGTATCGTGAAGTGGCTGCCAAGGTCGAGGCCGGACGTCAGTACGACGGGTCGGCCGCGGTCTCCCTGGTCAAGCAGACTTCGTACACCAAGTTCGACGCGACGGTCGATGTGGCGGTGCGGCTCGGGGTTGATCCTCGGCACGCCGATCAGGTCGTCCGCGGGACCGTCATTCTCCCGCACGGGACCGGCAAGTCAGTGCGCGTGCTCGTCATCGCCCAGGGTGATCGTGCCCGTGAGGCGGAGGCGGCGGGTGCCGATTTCGTCGGCACCGAGTACCTCGCGAAGCTGAAGGACGGTTGGCTCGAGTGCGATGTCATCGTCGCGACGCCAGACGTCATGGGTCAGCTCGGCGCGCTCGGCCGGATTCTCGGTCCGCGCGGCCTGATGCCGAACCCGAAGGCGGGCACCGTCACGATGGACGTGGCGAAGGCCGTGAAAGAAATCAAGGCGGGCAAGATCGAGTTTCGCGTCGACAAGACGGGGAACGTGCACGCCCCGATCGGCAAGGTGTCGTTCTCCGCTGACCAGTTGGCTGAGAACCTCCAGGCATTCATGGACACGATCGTGAAGGCGCGGCCATCGGCGTCCAAGGGGACCTACATCCGGTCTGCGACGGTGTCGAGCACGATGGGGCCGGGAATCAAGCTCGAGACGGCGGGGTACAAATGAGCAAGCTGGATCGCCAGAGCGAGGTCGATTTCCTGACCGAGCAGATCAAGGCATCACCGAACGTCTTCGTCACCGACTTCAGCGGCCTCAACGTGCTGAAGATGACGGAATTCCGCCGCCGTCTCCGGGCTGCCGGTGCGAAGTACGTCGTGGTGAAAAACACGCTCGCGCAGCGGGCGTTGGCGGCGAACAACATCGCGGAGCTCGACGAGCATCTCGGTGGTGCCACCGGATTCGTATTCGCAGGAATCAATCCGATGGCAGCGGCGAAGGTCCTCGGCGAATTCGCCAAGGAGCACGAGAGGCCGACCGTGAAGGCGGGGTGGGTGGACGGCCGTGCTGTCGCCCCCAGCTACGTGAAGCGGCTCGGCGAAATCCCCTCGCGTGAGGTGCTGCTCGGTCAGTTTGCCGGCGCGCTCAACGGGGTCCTCTATCAGGTGGTCGGTGCCCTTCAGGCGCTCCACGAACAGCGTTCGGCCGATCAGGCCAAGTAACCGGAGAAACACACCATGGCAACGATGCTCAGCAACGACGAAATCATTGACGCGATCGGCAACAAGACCGTGCTCGAACTGGCCGACCTGATCGAGTCCTTCACCACGAAGTTCAACGTCTCGATCGCCGCCGCCCCGGCGGCGGGCGGCGGCGGTGGTGCGGCGGCCGCGGTCGTCGAAGAACAGACCGAGTTCACGGTCATCCTGAAGGCCGGTGGCGAGAAGAAGATCAACGTGATCAAGGTGATCCGTGAGCTCACGTCGCTCGGCCTGAAGGAAGCGAAGGACCTCGTCGATGGATCGCCCAGCACCGTGAAGGAAGGCGTGACGAAGGCCGAGGCCGAAGAAATGAAGAAGAAGCTCGAGGACCAGGGCGCAAGCGTCGAGCTGAAGTGACCCGCGAAGCGGGTCACCCCGAGCCTGCCGCGTCGCGGCGGGCGAAGGGTCTCCCGTCTTCGCACAAGGTCACTTTCAGCGAGACGCAATGACAAACGTACGCGACCTCGAAATCCGGATGACAAGGGCCCAGACCCCCGCTTTCAGCGGGGGTCTCGGCGCTGCCGTCGCCTTTTGCAAGGGATGTGCCCATGTTCGCTGATACGCTTCCGAAAATCTCGTTCTCGAAGCCGCAGGGTGGCAGTATGGCCATGCCGCACCTGCTGGACATCCAGACCAAGGCGTTCGAATCGCTGCTCGTTCCCGACGACGTCGAAGGGGAGCGGCAGGACGTCTCGCTTGAGCGCGTGTTCCGCGACCTCTTTCCGATCTCCGACGTCAATGGGAAGTACTCGCTCGAATTCGTCGGCTATTCGCTGGGCGAGCCGAAGTACACGGTCGAGGAGTGCATCGAGCGCGACATGACCTATGCCGCTCCACTCCGCACCAAGCTTCGCCTCGACGTGTTCGAGGAAGTCGACGGGCAGCGGCGCCTGAAGAACGCGATCGAGAAGGAGGTCTATCTCGGCGAGCTGCCGATGATGACTCCGCTCGGTACCTTCGTCATCAACGGCGCCGAACGCGTCGTGGTGTCGCAGCTTCACCGCTCGCCGGGCGTGGTGTTCGAGGAGGACACGCACCCCAATGGCCAGCGGCTCTTCTCGGCGCGCATCATTCCGTTCCGCGGCTCGTGGGTCGAGTTCACGATCGACATCCACGATGTCGTGTACGTGCACATCGACAAGAAGAAGAAGTTTCCAGCGACCGCGCTGCTGCGCGCGTTTGGCCATGGCACGAATGCCGACATCCTGAAGCTCTTCTTCGCCGAGAAAAACCTCGACATTACTGGCCGTGCCGACTCCCGCCAGGAGCGCCGCGAAATCGTGGGCGCGATGCTCGCGGCCGATGTGAAGAACCCGGAGGACCCGACGGGCGATCCGCTCGGCCGGATGGGCGAGGAGCTCACGCCCGACCGCCTCAGCGCCATGCGCCACGTGGGCGTCAAGCAGGTGCGGGTCTTCGCAGGCTACACCGTGCTCGATCTGCGTGACGACGAGTTGCCGACGTCGAATCGCGACCGTGCCAACCACATCCTCGCGTTTGCCGCGGCCGACCCGGAGTCGGGCGAAGTCGTGGCCGAGGCCGGCGCCGAGCTGACGGACAAGGTCCGCGCAAAGCTCGAAAAAGCTGGCGTGATCAAGGTGGAGGTGCTGTTGCCGGTGGCTCGCGGAGAGTCGCCGCTGATTCGTAACACGCTGTCCAAGGATCCGACCCACTCCGAGCAGGAAGCGCTCGAGCAGATCTACGCGCTGCTCCGTCCGGGCGATGCACCGAATCTCGAGACCGCGCGTCAGCAGCTCCAGAAGCTGTTCTTCAACCCGAAGCGGTACGACCTCGGGCGTGTTGGGCGCTACAAGATCAATCAGCGACTTCGCCTCAAGGTGGACCCGAACCACACGGTGCTCACCGAAGAGGATTTCATTGCGATCATCCGGTACCTGATCGACCTGCACGACGGGCGCGGCAACACCGACGATATCGACCACCTCGGCAATCGCCGGATCCGGTCGGTCGGCGAGCTGATCGCCAATCAGTTCTCGGTGGGTCTGTCGCGCATGGCGCGGCTGGTGCGCGAGCGCATGAGCATCAACTCCGATCCCGAAAAGATCTCGCTTGATGACCTGGTCAACGCCCGCACGGTGTCGGCGGTCATCCAGGCCTTCTTCGGGTCGTCGCAGCTGTCGCAGTTCATGGACCAGACGAACCCGCTCGCCGAGCTGACCAACAAGCGGCGCCTGTCAGCACTCGGACCGGGCGGCCTGACCCGTGAGCGCGCCGGCTTCGAGGTTCGTGATGTGCACTACTCGCAGTATGGCCGCATGTGCCCGATCGAGACGCCGGAAGGTCCGAACATCGGACTGATCACGTCACTCTCGACCTTCGCGCGCATCAACGACCTCGGCTTCATCGAGACGCCATATCGCGTCGTGCGCGGCGGCAAGGCCACGCACGAACTGCAATGGCTTTCCGCGAGTGAGGAAGAGGACTTTGCGGTGGCGCAGGCCAACGCGACGCTCAACCCCGACGGGTCGTTCGTCGATTCGCTGGTGCTGACCCGCAAGGGCGACGACTATCCCTTGCTCGCGCCGAACCGGATCGACTACATGGACGTCGCACCGGAACAGCTGGTGTCGATCGCTGCGGCGTTGATCCCGTTCCTCGAGCACGACGACGCCAACCGCGCGCTGATGGGCTCGAACATGCAGCGCCAGTCGGTACCGCTCCTCTTCCCGCAGGCGCCGCTGGTCGGCACCGGCCTCGAAGAGAAGGTGGCCACCGACTCGGGTGCCGTCATCATCACCCGACGCGCAGGCACCATCACGCGCGTGACGGCCGACGAGATCATCATCGATGCGGGCGCCGACGCGACCGACAAGGCACGTCCGCTGGGCCGACTCGCCCGGATTGATCGCTACCGTGTGAAGAAGTTCTGGCGCACCAACCAGGACACCGCCATCAACCAGCGTCCGCTGGTGCAGCAGGGCCAGACCGTCGAGGCCGGGGTCACGGTCGCCGATGGCGCTGCGACCGAAGACGGCGAGCTCGCCCTCGGCAGCAACGTGCTGGTGGCGTTCATGCCCTGGTACGGTCACAACTTCGAGGACGCGATCGTGCTCTCCGAGCGCCTGGTGAAAGACGATGTGTATTCGTCGATCCACATCCAGGAACTCGAGCTCCATGTTCGTGACACCAAGCGCGGTCAGGAAGAAATTACGCGCGAGATCCCGAACGTCTCCGATGAATCGCTGGTCGATCTTGACGAGCGCGGCATCATCCGCGTCGGCGCGCACGTCAAGCCGGGGGATATCCTGGTCGGCAAGATCACGCCGAAGGGCGAGACGGAGCTGAGCCCCGAAGAAAAACTTCTCACCGCGATCTTCGGCGAGAAGGCGAAAGACGTCAAGGACTCATCGCTCAAGGTGCCACCGGGCATGAAGGGCACCGTGATCGACGTCAAGATCTTCTCGCGCGTCGAAGGCCCCGTGGTGGACAAGGACCGCGGTGAGCGAATTGGTGACGTGCGCCGGCAGGAGACCGAAGAAAAGGCGCGTATCAACGGCGCGATGTTCGAGGAACTGGGTGAGCTGCTCGAAGGGGAGGAAGTCGGGCTCATGCTGCGCTCCGGCACGGTCGAGGAACTGATGCCTCAGGGCGCCAAGCTGACCCGCGCGGGGCTGCGTGATCTCGATCTCGGCGAAGTGGATCTCAAGACACTTCGGGTCGCGAGCAAGGATTCCAACGAGCGGCTTCGTGCCACCCTCGACGCCGCCGCCAACGAGCGCGCGCGGGTCGAGGAGAAGGCCGAGGACCAGATCGACAAGATTCTGCAGCCCGATGAGCTGCCGCCCGGCGTGATTCAACTGGTCAAGGTGTACTGCGCCGAGAAGCGGAAGATTTCGGTGGGCGACAAGATGGCTGGCCGTCACGGCAACAAGGGCATCGTCGCGCGCATCGTGCCGGAAGAAGATATGCCGTTCCTGCCCGACGGTTCGCCGGTGGACATCGTCCTCAATCCGCTCGGCGTGCCGAGCCGCATGAATGTCGGACAGATCCTCGAGACGCACCTTGGGTGGTGCGCGACAATTCTCGGGTTCAAGGCGAAGACGCCGGTTTTCCGCGGCGCCGAAGAGAGCGAAATCGGCGTGCTCTTGCGCGTGGCGGGACTGCGCTGGGCGGGCCAGGCGATGCGCCTGACCGAGCAGGCACCGAATCCCGATGCCGTTGCGATCAGCGCCGTGGTGCAAGACCTCAAGGTGTCGGCCGCAGACGGCGCGACCCTCGATGGCACCGGGATCGAGGCGCTGTGGATGAAGAGTCCGTCGGCCGCCACCAAGGGGCTGTCGCAGGGCGTGGTGAAGTTCCTGACTGCGGCCGCGAAGGAGCTGGCCCAGCGTGAGCGGGCGCAGCGCGCAACCGAAGTGGCGGCGCACGACGGCGTGCTGGCCGAGGCCGAAGGGCAGTCGAAGGCGTCGCTCGCCATTGGGAGGAAGGCCCTCGCTGCAGCGGCGAAGGCGAATGACGACGAACTGCTCAAGTCGATCGGGTTGGGCGCACTCGCCGCGGCACTCGATGGCAAGCTCGACGCCGAAACGGCCGGACTTGCGGCGGATCAGCTGATCCGTCGGGCCGGCCTCACGCCGGCCGGCAAGGCGCGGCTGCGGGATGGGCGGACCGGGCAGGAATTCAAGGGCGATGTCACGGTCGGCACGATCTACATGCTGAAGTTGAGCCACCTCGTGGACGACAAGATCCACGCGCGCTCCATCGGACCGTACTCGCTGGTGACCCAACAGCCGCTCGCAGGCAAGGCCCAATTCGGCGGCCAGCGTTTTGGTGAAATGGAAGTGTGGGCGCTTGAGGCGTATGGTGCGGCGCACGTGCTGCAGGAGATGCTCACGGTCAAGTCCGACGACGTGAACGGACGCAGCCGAGTGTATGAAGCCATCGTCAAGGGGCAGAACCTGCCGGAACCGGGTATTCCCGAGTCCTTCAACGTGCTCGTCAAGGAACTGCAGGCCCTCGGACTGAAGGTCACGCTTGGCACCACGGTCGAAGGGGAGGAGTGAGGCATACATGATTGATTTCCGTAGCGGCCGCGAGTCCAAGAGCTCGAGCTTCGACTATATCGCCATTCGTATCGCGAGCCCCGATGAAATGCGGGGTCCACGCGATATCAAGGAACGCGAGCGACTGGAAGTGCAGGGTTCGCGCTACTGGTGGAGCTGGGGCGAGGTCACCAAGCCCGAGACCATCAACTACCGCTCGTTCAAGCCGGAAAAGGATGGCTTGTTCTGCGAGCGCATCTTCGGCCCGGTCAAGGACTGGGAGTGCCATTGCGGCAAGTACAAGCGGATCCGCTATCGCGGCGTGATCTGCGACCGCTGTGGCGTCGAAGTGACGCTGTCGAAGGTGCGCCGGGAGCGAATGGGACACATCGAGCTGTCGGTGCCGGTGGCGCACATCTGGTTTTTCAAGACCTTGCCGTCGCCGATGGGCAACCTGATCGACATCACGCTCAAGGAACTCGAGCGCGTGCTCTATTACTCGAGCTACGTGGTCCTCGATCCGGGTTCGCAGGATGTCGAGGAAAAGCAGCTCCTCGATGAGGACGAGTATCTCGCTTTGCGCCTCAAGGCCCGCGATGCCGGCGACCAGGCGTTCCGTGCCGAGATTGGTGCGCCGGCGGTGCGTGAGCTGCTGAAAAAGATTGACACCAAGCACCTCGCCGAACAGTTGCGCGCGTCGGTTGCGGTCGAGACGTCGCAGCACCGCAAGAAGCAGATGTTGAAGCGGCTCAAGATCGTCGATGCGTTCCTGTCGTCCGGCGATGCGGGTGAATTGCCCAACGACCCGGCGTGGATGATCATGGACGTGATCCCGGTCATCCCGCCCGATCTCCGGCCGCTGGTGCCGCTCGACGGCGGGCGGTTTGCGACGTCGGACTTGAACGACCTGTACCGGCGCGTGATCAACCGCAACAACCGGCTGCAGAAGCTGATCCAGCACCGCGCACCGGAAGTCATCCTGCGCAACGAAAAGCGGATGCTGCAGGAGGCGGTGGACGCGCTGTTCGACAACGGGCGTCGCTCCAAGGCGATCCGCGGCCGTGGCAAGCGACCGCTGAAGTCGCTGTCCGACATGCTGAAGGGCAAGCAGGGCCGGTTCCGCCAGAACCTGCTCGGCAAGCGGGTGGACTATTCGGGTCGTTCGGTCATCGTGGTCGGTCCGGAACTCCGCCTGCACCAGTGCGGTCTGCCGAAGACGATGGCGGTTGAACTCTTCAAGCCGTTCATCATCCACAAGCTGGTGGAGAAGGGCATTGCCGAGACCGTCAAGCGCGCCAAGAAGATCGTCGAACGAGAGAGCCCCGAGGTGTACGAAATCCTCGAGGAGATCATTCAGGACCATCCGGTGCTGTTGAACCGCGCGCCGACGCTGCACCGACTTGGCATTCAGGCGTTCGAGCCGAAGCTGGTCGAGGGCAAGGCGATCCGGATCCACCCGCTCGTCTGCGCCGCGTTCAACGCCGACTTCGACGGCGACCAGATGGCGGTGCATGTGCCGCTGTCGTTCGAGGCGCAGCTCGAGGCCCGATTGCTGATGGTATCGTCGAACAACATCCTGAAGCCGTCGGACGGCCGCCCGGTGGCGGAGCCGTCACAGGACATGGTGCTCGGCTCGTACTTCCTCACCAAGCTTCCCCCAGGGTTCGAGGAGGAGCTGCGGGTGTCGGCGTCGAAGCTCGACGAGGTCAAGGAGCGCCTGTGGAAGGGTGCGTCCCACTTCTCGTCGATCGCCGAGCTGGAAATGGCATTGCTGCACAACACCGTGCAGCACCAGAGCGCAATTCTGTTCTGGTTCGTGCCGCCAGCGGAGTCGGAGGACACGCGGCCCCGCTGGATTCGCACCACCGTTGGTCGGGTGCTGTTCAACAACATCCTGCCCCGTCGCGTGGTGGCCGAACTCGGCTTCCGTGACGAGTTGATGAAGAAGAAGCAGCTCTACGAGACGGTGCTCCAGAGCTACCGCCGGGCCGGGCTGCGCGACACCGTTGAGTTCCTCGACCGCCTGAAGCGATTCGGTTTCGAGTTCGCCACCGGCGGTGGCATTTCGATCGGTATCGAAGACCTGGAAATTCCGACCGAGAAGGCCGAGCTGCTCGCCGAGGCACAGAAGCGCGTCGAGCGGTTCCAGAAGGCATATAACACCGGACAGATCACGTTCGGTGAGCGCTACAACAAGGTGATCGACGCCTGGACCCACGCCAATAACGACGTAGCCGAGGCGATGCTCACCCACATGCGCAAGTCGCGTGGCGGGTACAACCCCGTGTACATGATGTACGACTCGGGTTCCCGTGGATCGCGTGACCAGATCCGTCAGCTCGCCGGAATGCGTGGCCTGATGGCGAAGCCGCAGAAGAAGTTGACCGGTGGCATCGGCGAGATCATCGAGAGTCCGATTCGCTCGAATTTCCGCGAGGGTCTCACGGTACTCGAGTATTTCATCTCGACCCACGGCGCCCGAAAGGGTCTGGCCGACACGGCCCTCAAGACAGCCGACGCTGGCTACCTGACCCGCCGTCTGTGCGACGTGGCGCAGGACGTCACCGTCACCGAAGAAGATTGCGGCACGGTGATGGGTCTCGACATGAGCGCCCTGAAGGAAGGCGAGGATGTGATCGAGGGGCTGCGTGAGCGGATTCTCGGCATGGTCGCCGCCGAGGATGTGGTCGATCCACACGAACTGGATGAGTACGGCGACCCGCGACTGCTGGTGCAGTCGGGCCAGCTGATGGACGAAGAAATCGCCCAGAAGATCGAGGATTCGGGCATCGACAAGATGCGGATCCGCTCGGTCCTCACCTGCGAGTGCAAGCGTGGCGTCTGCCGCATGTGCTATGGCCGCAATCTCGCCACCATGGAAATGGTGGACCTGGGCGAGGCGGTCGGCATTCTCGCGGCGCAGTCGATTGGTGAACCGGGCACGCAGTTGACCCTGCGGACCTTCCACATCGGCGGGACTTCGTCACGCATCGCGGAAGAAGCTGAGCGACGCGCCCGCACCGACGGTCTGGTGACGTACACCGACGACCTCGAGTGGGCGGACGTGCCGGTCGAGTACGAAGACGGCGTTCGCACCAGCATTCGCATCGCGCTCACCCGTGAGGCGGAGTCGGCAGCGGAAGAGACCAAGGCCGGCATCGTGATCGTTGATGCGAGGGACAACTCGCGCGCACTGAATCGCTTCCCGGTGCCGGAAGGCGCGCTCCTGCAAGTCAAGGCAGGGGATGCGGTGTCGAAGGGCGACAACGACAAGCGGCCGACGATTCTCTACACCTGGGATCCGTACAACGACCCGAGCATCATCAAGGTCGACGGCGAACTGCGGTGGAAGGACCTCGTGCCGGGCGTCACGTTGCGCGAAGAGCTCGACGAAGGCACGGGCCTGCGTTCGGTCGTGGTCGTGACCGACCCCGATCGTGAGCTGCACCCGTCGGTCCTCGTGTACCAGACGAACCGCAAGGATCCGCAGGAGTACACGTTGGCGGAAGGCTCGCGGATCATCTTCGGGTCACCGACCGACCCGGTGACACGGGCGATGGACTTGCCAGCCGAGGCGAATCCGTGGTCGGAGAGTTTCAAGGTCACGGAGTACCCGATCAACGTGGCCTTGCCGAGCAAGTCGAAGAAGGAGAGCAAGGACAAGACCGTCTTCCTCTCGCCGCCGGTGAAAATCAGCAAGGGCGTGACGATCACCAAGATTCCGCGTCAGGCGTACAAGACGCGCGACATCACGGGCGGTCTGCCACGTGTGGCGGAGCTCTTCGAAGCGCGCCGCCCGAAGGATCCGGCGACGATGGCCGAGATCGACGGGATGGTGAAGTTCGGTGAGATCAAGCGAGGCAAGCGCGAGATCTACGTGTATCCGGTGGCGCCAGACGGCACGGTGCAGGAGACGGTTGAAGCGCGCCTGTACGAAGTGCCGGCGGGCAAGCACCTCCGGGTGCATGAAGGCGACCGCGTGCGTGCCGGTGACCGACTCACCGAAGGTCCGGTGTCGCCGCACGAGATCCTCGGCATCAAGGGTCCGCGTGCGGTGCAGGAGTACCTGCTCAATGAAGTGCAGGAGGTCTATCGCTTGCAGGGCGTGCGCATCAACGACAAGCACATCGGCGTGATCGTGCGCCAGATGCTCCAGAAGGTGCGCGTCACCGATCCGGGCGAGACCACGTTCCTCGATGGCGAGACGGTCGATCGTCAGGCGTACCGTGACGAGAATGATCGGGTGATCCGCAAGAAGGGAACCCCGGCGACGGCCGAGCCGGTGCTCCTTGGTATCACCAAGGCGTCGTTGACGACCCAGTCGTTCATCTCGGCCGCGTCGTTCCAGGAGACCACCCGTATCCTCACCGATGCGGCGATCCGCGGGGCGCGCGATGAGCTGCGGGGCCTGAAGGAGAACATCATCATCGGGCACCTGATTCCGGCGGGCACGGGTCACTACCGCTATGTGGATCTCGAGATCCAGCCGCCGGAAGGCTTCGAGCCGCCAGCGGTGGTCGAGGCAGCAGTCGAAGTGGTGGCCGTGCCGGATGCGGTACTGCTCGCCGCCGTGGCAGAGGTCGAAGCGTGACCGGGTAGGTCCGAACCTGATTCACGGAACGGCACCCCAGCGATGGGGTGCCGTTTCGCTTGCGCCCGCGCCCCGGTATCCATGCGGCGGCGGCCGCCCAGTTGCATCAGCCCCGGCCATCAGCCACCAGGCGGGTTGACCCAGTACCCAACCCCCGGTATGTTTGGGGTCTGTCACCGATTTTGACCAGAAATCGGTATTGATGCTACGACGAACAACACGGGTCCATGCCGACGATCAACCTGCTGCTCCGCCACGGCCGCACCGAGCCCCCCTACAAGGGCAAGTCGCCGCACCTCAAGAACAACCCGCAGAAGCGCGGGGTGTGCACGCGGGTGTACACCACGACGCCGAAGAAGCCGAACTCGGCGCTGCGCAAGGTTGCCAAGGTGCGTCTGGTTGGTGGGGTCGAGGTGATCGCCTACATCCCGGGCGAAGGCCACAACCTGCAGGAACACTCGATCGTCATGATTCGTGGCGGCCGGGTGAAGGACCTGCCTGGTGTGCGCTACCACATTCTCCGCGGTACGCTCGACGCGGCTGGCGTGAACGATCGTCGCCAGAGCCGCTCGAAGTACGGAGCGAAGCGTCCAAAGGTTGGTGGCGCCGCGGCGAAGGGTGCCGCAGCGAAGGGTGCCAAGGCCGGGGGTAAGAAGTGAGCCGACGCAACAAGGCCGTCAAGCGCCTCGTGCCGCCGGATCCGCGCTACGATAGCCAGACCGTGTCGAAGTTCGTCAGCAACCTGATGAGTCAGGGCCGGAAGTCGCTCGCCGAGTCGATTTTCTACAAGGCGATGGACATGATCGAAGAGCGCACCGGCCAGCCGGGTGTCGCCGTGTTCAAGCTGGCGGTCAACAACGCGAAGCCGGCGGTCGAGGTCAAGAGCCGTCGTGTTGGTGGTGCGTCGTTGCAGGTACCGGTCGAGGTGCGGCCAGAGCGTCGTACGGCGCTCGCGATGCGGTGGCTGATCAGTTACTCGCGCGCCCGCGGCGAGAAGACGATGGCCGAGCGGCTTGCTGCCGAGTTGATCCTTGCCTCGAAGGGCGAAGGCAACGCCATCAAGAAGAAGGAAGACACGCACCGGATGGCGGAAGCAAACCGGGCGTTTGCACACTATCGCTGGTAGGAACAATCGACCGTAGGGGCGAAGCTCGCTTCGCCCTTGCACACAACGGATGACGTGAGCCAGCACCACTCGGCCCACCTCTCGTCCTTCAACAACGCCGGGGCGCCTTGTGGGCACCCCTGTCTCGGGAGCAATCCCGGACGTGGCGCGGAGCGATACCGCGGGCAGGTGCCCGGCCGGTCGCCCCGCTTTTTCGCTGGGTAGCAGGGTGCGGGTCACCGCGCCTTGACTTTGGAGAGACGGAAAGATCATGGCGCGCGAGACACCGGTCGAGCTGTATCGAAATATCGGCATCATGGCCCACATCGACGCCGGTAAGACGACGACGACCGAGCGTATTCTCTATTACACCGGAAAAAGCCACAAGATCGGCGAGGTCCATGATGGGGCCGCGACGATGGACTGGATGGAGCAGGAGCAGGAGCGCGGCATCACGATCACGTCGGCTGCGACGACCTGCTTCTGGACCCGACACGGTGAAAGCGATACGATCGGCACCGGTCCGGAGCACCGGATCAACATTATCGACACGCCGGGCCACGTCGACTTCACCGTCGAGGTGGAGCGTTCACTCCGCGTGCTCGACGGCTGTGTCGCGCTGCTCGATTCGGTCGCCGGCGTGGAACCGCAGACCGAGACCGTGTGGAAGCAGGCCGATCGGTATGGCGTGCCGCGGATGATTTTTGCGAACAAGATGGATCGGGTCGGCGCCAACTTCGACCGGTGCCTGGCGATGATCAAGGATCGCCTGAGCCGTCGCGCGTTTGCGCTGCAGATTCCGGTCGGTTCGGGTGAGACGTTCACCGGCCATATCGACGTGATCACGCGCCGTCAGTTCATCTTCGACGACTCCACGATGGGCAAGAAGTTCGCGGTGGTCGACTGCCCGCCCGAGTACCTCGACGTCGTCAATGCTGCCCGTCACGCAGCCATTGAAGCCGCCGTGGAGTTCGATGACGAGCTGATGGAGAAGTACCTCGCCGAGCACGAGTTGACGGTCGACGAAATCCATCGCGCGATCCGCAAGGCGACGATGGCGATGGCCTTCGTCCCCGTGCTCTGTGGCGCGGCGTTCAAGAACAAGGGCGTCCAGGCGCTGCTGGACAGTGTGATCGACTACCTGCCGAGCCCGGTCGACGTGCCGCCGATCGAGGGCCATCTCCCGGATGATGACGCGGCCAAGGTCACGCGCCCGGCCACCGATGATGCTCCGTTTGCGGCACTTGCGTTCAAGATCGCGACTGACCCCTTCGTCGGCCGCCTGACGTTCTTCCGCGTGTATTCGGGCAAGCTCGACGCCGGCAGCTACGTCTACAACGCGACCAAGGACAAGCGCGAGCGGACCGCCCGGTTGCTGCAGATGCACGCCAACAAGCGCGAGGAGATCGCCGAGGTGCTTGCCGGCGACATCGGCGCGGCAATCGGGCTCAAGGACACCCGTACCGGCGACACGCTGTGTGATGCAGACCACCCGATCATCCTCGAGTCGATGAAGTTCCCGGAGCCGGTGATCGACGTAGCGATCGAGCCGAAGTCGAAGGCCGACCAGGACAAGCTCGCGATCGCCATGCAGAAGCTCGCCGAGGAAGATCCGACGTTCCGGGTGCGCACGGACCCGGAGACCAGCCAGACGATCATCGCCGGCATGGGCGAGCTGCATCTCGAGATCATCGTCGAGCGGATGCGGCGCGAGTTCAAGGTCGATGCCAACGTCGGCCGTCCACAGGTGGCGTTTCGCGAGACGATCACGAAGCGGGTCGAGGGCATCGAGGGCAAGTTCGTGCGGCAGTCGGGCGGCAAGGGCCAGTACGGCCACGTCGTGATCAACATCGAGCCGGGCGAGCAGGGCAAGGGATTCGTGTTCGAAGACAAGATCGTTGGCGGTGTCGTCCCGCGCGAATTCATCAAGCCGGCGGAAGCGGGCATGCGTGAAGCACTCGAGGGCGGCATCCTCGCAGGCTACCAGATGGTTGACGTCAAGGCGCAGCTGATCTACGGCTCGTACCACGACGTCGACTCGAGCGAAATGGCGTTCAAGATTGCCGGCTCGATGGCCATCAAGGAGGCGGCGCGACTTGCTGGCCCCGTGATCCTCGAGCCGATCATGAAGGTTGAAGTTGTGGTGCCGGAAGATTTCCTGGGCTCTGTCATCGGCGATCTGTCGTCGCGCCGTGGCAAGATCGGTGGGATGAACCAGCGCGGCGAGTCGCAGGTGGTCGATGCAGAGGTGCCGCTGGCCGAAATGTTCGGCTATTCGACCACCCTGCGCAGCGCCACCCAGGGTCGCGCCGTGTACACGATGGAGTTCCACCACTACGAAGCGGTGCCGAAGGTCGTGCAGGAGCAGATCATCAGCAAGAACGCAGGCAAGGAAGTCGCCCGCTAACGAACGGACCACGTAGGGGCAACGCGC
>JANMSC010000404.1:0-4049 GCA_031388885.1 Gemmatimonadales bacterium
GGCGACGGCCGGTGTCTTGTATACGGTCACGGCCTCGGCGGGAGCCATCATGGTTCACCGCGCAGCGTCATCAGTCCTTCAGGTCAAAGCGGTGGGCACAGGCTGCCAACAGCGTCCTCAGCACCCGCAGGTTGCCCCGGACTGGGGTGATTTTCGTCGGGACATCGCCACGAGCGGGGTATCGTCGCGTGACCGGCAGCTCCTCGACCCGGTACCCGAGCTGACCCGCACGAATGGCGAGGTAGTAGTGCAACTCGTACCCCGAAAAAATGCTGCGGAATGGTGCCACACGCGGATCACGCAGGAAGGTTGCGCTGTACCCGCGAAATCCGTTGGTCGTATCGGTATAGCGCACCCCCGCAGCAAGCGAGATCAACGGTGCGTGCAGGAGGCGCACTCCCAGATGCCGTCCGAGCGGCGTGTGCTCGTGGTGGCCACCAGCAATATACCGCGAGCCCTGCACGTGATCGACGCCGCGTTCGAGTGCAGCGCGAAACGCTGGAAGCGCAGCGGGGTCGTCCTTGTTGTTCCCGTCGATCACCACGATTCCTTCGTAACCTTGACGCAGTGAGTACGCGAGCGCCATCCGCATCTGCGCGCTGAGCGCGCCTGGACCGGTCTTCTCGAGCAGCGTGCGCACCCCGTGGCGTTCGAGAAGCTCCGACGCCGTCGAATCATCGGTGCTGCCACCGTCGGCGATGATCACATCCATCCCGTGGTCAACCGCTGCCATGCGCTGGAGTTGGGTGTGGAGCCGATCCGCTTCGTTCAGGACGAACACGCAGAGGCTGAATCGCGCTGATCGCGCCCGGTACTCGTCCACCGTGTGCGAAGGCAGTTCCCATTCACCTTCGTTCACGTGCCCGGCGCGCCCGCGATGGCGTCACTGACCGATCTGGTCACCACGTTGCGGTGCTCTCCGATGACCGACGGAGCGACGGAATCCCGCTCGCTGAGCGCGTGATAGAGGGGGCCGTCGGCCTGCGAATCGAGCACGCGCACCAGGTAGTGCCCAAACACGCCGAGCACCAGGAAGAGCACGGCGAACAGCAACGCCAGCGGACCGGCAACGCTCGCCCAGCCTTCCGCTACGTCGTCCTTCATCAGGACGACGCCGACGACGTAGGCCAGGAAGACGAGCGCCAAGCCGGAGGTTGCGATGGCAGCATTGCTCACCGCGCGCAGCGGCCAGGTGGTATTTGTCACCACGATGTCGGCGGCCAGATGGCTCAATTGGCCGAGTGAGCGGCGACGCGGGGTGGTGCGTCGGTATCGAAACTCGTACGGCATTGCTTGCGCGCCGTAGCCGACCGAATGGGACATCGTACGGAGGTATCGCTTGGGTGACCGGATCCGCGTCAGGGCGTTGACTGTTTCGCGGCTCAAGACGCGGAAATGGGTCGCGTCTCGCTGGATCGGCAGCCCGCGCGCCGACGTGATCAGGTAGAACACCCTGGCCCCCAGCCGGTGGACAAACGGATCGGCCGAGCGGTCGCTCCGGACGCCAAACACCATGCCGATGCCCCCGCGTGCCCGTTCGATCATCGCGGGAATGAGCTCGGGCGGGTCGCAATTCGGCAGCATTACCACCACGAAGTCCCCGATGGCGGAATCGAGACCCGCCGAGATCGCGATCTCTTGACCGAACGGGCGCGACAGCGGAATCAGGCGCAGGCCGTCCTGCTCGCTGAGGATCCTTCCGACCCGCTCGGTAGTGTCGTCGGTCGAGCCGTCGTCAATGAGGATGATCTCAAAGTGCTGATAATTCGCGCGCAACACCTCGCCGAGCTCGGTGACGAAGGGCTCGACGATGTCGGCGTCGTTGTTCAGAGGTATAACCACCGAAATGAACAGCCCGGCATTCCTCAACACGCCGCCTCCTCGCCAGTGGGCCGATCAAGCATCTCGAGTATATCATACACGTTGTCGATCTTTGATCCCATGACCGAGACGAGCCCGGGTGACAGCGGATCGCGATGGAGCAGAATGGGCCGCCCGTCGTCAACCTCATTCAGCGGAAGGACGGTCTTCACGGCCCACAGAGAGCGGCGATACTTCGACTCCGCCATGCAGGGAAGGAAGCGCCGGGCATCGGCGATCATCGCGCTCACTCGGGTCGCCGCACCCAACGGAGGCCCCGCTGTTGCTCCATCGGCTGAGTCGCCGCGGTCCGAGCTGAGCCACGCCGCGTGCGGGGTATACCGGACATGACTCAGTACATGGCTTCCCATGGCGGGCCACGGCGTGATCGAAAAGAAGGGCCCACACATGACGGTCACGGCCCGCTCGCGCAATGCCGCCGGTGGGTCGACCAGCGCCAGTTCGGCGAGTTCGTGCTTGAGCGGTACGGGGCGCAGCCCGGCCGACCGGATGAGCCGGTTCAAGTGAGCGTAGGTACAGTTGAACACCTCAGGCGCCACGAGGACGCGTTCGTCGCGAGCCGAGCGGGTGTGCACGGCGAAGAGGGCATTGTGGCGCGCCGCACGCACCGCGGTTGTCGCCGTCGCGACCTCGACGCCTGCTTCGTGCAGTGCGCCGACCAGTCGATCGCGCAACTTGTTCGCATCAAATGATGCTTCCTCGACGCGGAAGACCTCTTCAACTGCGTCCCGGTCGAAGAGCGTCCGGACATCGGGTGGTGCCACGTCGACGGGAGCGCCGATGCGGCGGCAGAACTCAACGAACTGGCGTGCCGTCACCTTGGAGAATTGGCGCGCGATTGCGTAGAATGTTGCGGTGCTGGTGTCGACGCAATCGGGATAATCGCGCAGGAAGCGGTGAAAATTCCTGCGTGAGCGCACACCGGTGAGGAAGCTGCGCGGGTAGTGATAGCCCCCGTGGACCCGCGCTTGGTTGATCAGCGACGCCCCGGCCAGCAGCGTCGCCTCGCGCTCCACAAGCACGACCCGGGCGCGCGCGTCGCGAGCACGCTCAAGCGCGATCGCCACCCCATAGAACCCGCCGCCCACAACGATCGTGTCGTGCGTCGCGTGCATGTACTCCCCTGGTCTGGGGGTTGAACCAACGGTCCGTTGCCTCCGCGACCCGGCCCAGTCGGTGGTCCAGACGACCGAAGACGTCTGGCAGCGCTGTTGCAGTATCTGCGCCGGTCCGTCCGCGAAACCCTGAGGGGGTGGGTCCATGAGGATAAGCCGGGCGACCATCGCGGTGATGGCATTCGTGGGATTGGTCCCCCTGCTTCGGTGGATCCCGACCGCAATCCCACCCCATCCCGGCGTCGCCAGCGCCGCCGCCGTCCAGGGGTATTCCAATCCTGTCGCCTATCAGGTCGTGATCGTCTGGGCGCTCGTGACGCTCGCCGTCGTCGCCTGGCACGGGTCGCGTCTGGCTGCCGCCCCGCCGATCGAGGTCGACCCCACCGCACCGCCGTGGCGCGGACGCGACACCGGATCCGGGTTCGCGCCGTGGATTGTGTTGCTGGTGTTCCTGGTCGGGTACCTGCCCTTCGCGCTCGGCCGGACCGGTCCGTTTGTGGAGGATTCCCTGATGCTGGCCGTGCTACACCGGATGCAGGAGGGCCAGATCCCGTATCGCGACTTCGAGTTTCTCTACGGGCCGCTGCTCATCTATCCAGCGCACTGGTGGATGCAGGCGACAGGGTTCTCACTCACGTCGTACTACGCGTTTTATTCCGTGACACAGGCCATCGGCATGGCCCTTCTGATGCTGCTCGCCGTTCGGCACACGGGCCGCGAACGCAATGCGCATTGGCTGGCGTTTTTCGCGCTGCTCCCATTTTTCATGGACACCCTGCTCGGTGTGAACTGGTACGGGCTGCGGCGACTCTTGCCCCTGCTCTTCCTGCTATTCGTCGCGGCGAATATGCGGACGTGGTGGCGCGTCGTCGGCGCGGGTGTCGGTGCCGGCCTGCTCGTCGCCTATTCGCACGACTATGGCGTGGCCGTGTTGGTGAGCGTGTCGGCGCTCTTCGCCGTTACCGCCATCGTGAATCGTGCTGCAATCGACCTGGCGCGCGGCGCCGCAGTCGGGCTGATCGCGATCGCCACGTGGTTCGGTGTGACCACAGC
>JANMSC010000407.1:0-8667 GCA_031388885.1 Gemmatimonadales bacterium
CCCTGAACCGTTCGGCCGAGAGGCACCGCCGATTGGCCAACCGGTCGATCGTCGATAGTCAATCGATCGTGCTTTGCCGCCGCGGTCGTGCGCCCACGCCTGCCGCACGTCCCTATCGACTACTACCTATCGACCTGTTCGGTACCTTATGCCGTTTCCGCGCGAATCAAAATCAACTCGACAGACGCGGGCCCTCGAGATCCACGCGCGCCTGAAGCGTGCGTACCCCGACGCGCACTGCGAGCTCAACGTCGCCGATCCGTTTCAGTTGCTGGTTGCCACGATCCTCAGCGCGCAGTGTACCGACGTGCGGGTCAACCTCGTGACGCCGGAACTGTTCCGTCGCTGGCCCGATGCCGCGGCGTTGGCGCAGGCCACGCCTGAGGCGGTCGAGGACGTGATCCGCTCGACGGGCTTCTTCCGCAACAAGGCGAAGAGCCTGCTCGGCATGGCGCGCGCGCTGGTCGACGATCACGACGGCGCGGTGCCGACGTCGATGGATGCCTTGCGATCGCTACCCGGGGTCGGCCGAAAAACGGCGAACGTGATCCTCGGCAATGCGTTCGGCCGCAACGACGGTGTGACCGTGGATACCCACGTGGTGCGCCTTTCGGGGCTGCTTCGGCTCACCCGCGAGACCGATCCGGTCAAAGTGGAGCGTGATCTGATGGCACTCATCCCGCGGGACGAGTGGACCATGATCAGCCACCTGCTCATCTGGCACGGGCGGCGCGTGTGCATAGCGAATCGGCCGAGGTGTGCCGGTTGCGTCCTCAACGCCTTGTGCCCATCAGCGAGGGAATGAGGCATGCCCCGTTATGCTTGACCCCGACTTCCAACTGGATCCACCGATGAAGACCGCGACCATCGTCACCGAAAAGGGCACCATCATCGCCGAAATGTACGATGACGAGGCGCCCGGAACCGTGGCAAACTTCGAGAAGCTTGCCAACAGTGAGTTCTACGACGGCACCCGCTTCCACCGAGTGATCGACAAGTTCATGATCCAGGGCGGCGATCCGCAGACCCGAACGGCGAACCATCCTCGTGCCGGCACCGGCGGGCCCGGCTACACCATCCCGTGCGAAACGAAGTCCAACGTGCATAAGCACGTGGCCGGAACGATGTCGATGGCCCATGCCGGCAAGGACACCGGCGGCAGCCAGTTCTTCATCACCCACTCGCCGCAGTCGCACCTTGACGGGATCCACACCGTGTTTGGCCAGGTGACGTCGGGAATCGACGTGGTGAACGCGATCCGGCAGGGTGACGTGATCACGTCGATTCGCCTGAGCTGACGATCCACGTCGAACTGGCGCTGCTCTGCGATTACGCTCTGGTGGACCAGCACGGCAAGCTCTCCGTACTGGGCATTTGGCGAAACGTCGTGGTGGGGCAGTTCCCGGCCGTGCATGTACGCGCTCACCTTGTCCTGCACATTCGCGGCCGACGCACCGAACTCGGGACGCACACCCTCACGGTACAGCTCCACGACCCGCACGGTGTGGTCCTGCTGGAGCACGCCGGCACGATGCTGGTGGGCGAGCCTCCCGCAGGGGTGATCGAACTTGAGTCGCCGGCGATTCTGGTCTTCGACGTTCCGCTGCCGGCCGCGGGCGAGTATGCGTTCGTGGTGCATCTCGATGGCGCCGAGGCCGCGCGTGTCCCGTTCAAGGCAGGTCTATCGCAGTAGGTTTGTCGGATGACGTTGACCTGGCCCCGACCCCGCGCGCTTGCCCTGATGGAATCCTGGACGGCGTCGCCCGCCCTGCGTGTCCACATGCGCGCGGTCGGACACGCGATGCGGCACATGGCCGGCCGGTACAACGCCGACCCTGAGTTTTGGGGCGTCGTCGGCCTGCTGCACGACTTCGATTACGAACGCTTTCCCAATCTGGATCGCGCACCTGACGCTGAGCATCCGTCCTCGGGAGTCGCGTTCCTTCGGGCCGAGGGGTTTCCCGAGGAAGGCTGCGAGGCAATCCTCGGTCACGCCGGGTACACCGGCGTCCCGCGCCTGACCGATCTTGCGCGTGCACTGTTTGCTGTGGATGAACTCGCCGGGTTCATCGTGGCGTGCGCACTGGTGCGGCCGTCGCGGTCGCTTGCTGACCTCGAGCCAGCGAGCGTCCTGAAGAAACTGAAGGACAAGGCGTTTGCGCGTGGGGTCAGCCGCGACGATGTGCGTCAGGGCGCCGAAGAAATCGGCCTACCGCTCGACGCGCTGGTGCGCGAGGTGCTCGACGCCCTCCGGCCACATGAGCGCGATTTGGGCCTCGGCGGCCTCGCGGCGTGACTGAACCGGCGAGGCAGACGTTGGCGTCGCGACCATTCCACCGCGCCGTCGAGCGGGCGTCGAATGCTCCGGCCATTCCGGGCAACCGGGTGACGCTGCTGATCGACGGACCGGCAACGTACGACACGATGCTCGAACAGATTGCGTCGGCCATGCATCGGGTGCATCTCGAGCAGTACATCTTCAACGACGATACCTGCGGCCGACGATTTGCTGACGCATTAATCGCGAAGGCTGAATCCGGAATCACGGTGCGCGTGCTCCACGACTGGTTTGGGTGCCTCGGCACGCCGCGCCGATTCTGGCGTCGGATGCGTGACGCCGGCATCGAAGTCCGCGCGTTCGGCGTTCCGCGATTGGGCGACCCGCTGCTCATCGTCGCGCGCGATCATCGCAAGGTGCTGGTGGTGGATGGGGCGCGGGGCGTCACTGGCGGGCTGTGCATCGGCGACGAATGGCTCGGCGACGAGTCCGGACGGCACCTGCCGTGGCGCGACACCGCGATCGCCATCGAAGGCCCGGCGGCGCGCGGACTCGACAGCGCGTTCACCCGCGCCTGGCACTTCGCCGGTGGTTCCGCGCCCGATGATGCGGCAGAGGTCGGTGCAGACGTACCAGCGATGGGCGACACGGCGGTGCGTGTCGTGGCGACCGAACCGGGGTATGAGCGAACGTTTCGCGCAATCGATCTGCTGCTCGCTGGGGCCGAAGAAAAGGTCTGGGTCACCGAGGCATACTTTGTCGCCTTGCCGCGGATCTATCAGGGCTTCAAGGACGCCGCTCTCGACGGGGTGGACACCAGGGTGCTGGTTCCGGGTCAGAGCGACATCCGGGTCGTGCGCAACCTCACCCGCAGTGGATACCGTGGGCTGCTTGCGGCGCAGGTCAGGATCTGGGAGTGGAACGGTCCGATGCTGCACGCCAAGACGATCGTGGTCGACGGTCGCTGGACCAAGATCGGCTCGAGCAACCTGAATCCGTCGTCGTTGCTCGCGAATTGGGAGCTCGATGTGCTGATCGACGATCCCGAGTTGGCTCGCGCCGTGGAAAGGCAGTTCCTCGGCGACGTCGCGCGCAGCAGTGAAGTGGTTCGGCGTCCGCGCCGTGTGCCGGTGCTGTTCGGCCGACCGGTTCCGCCCGCTCTGGCCCGGGAGGTCCCGAGTGCCGGACTGCCGGTGGCCCACGTCCGGGGCCCGCGAGAACGCCGCCGCCGGGCGCTGGTCACGGCGGCAAGCCTCGTTCAAGGCGCCCGGGCCGCGCTGTTTGGGCCGCTGTCGGCCGTGCTGTTCGTCGCGTCACTCCTGTTTGTGGGCTTCCCAACCCCAATGGCGTGGCTTGCGGCCGTGGTGTGCGCCGCCATTGGGGCGATGCTGCTGGTCCGCGCCCTGGGTCACCGAGCCCGCTCGTGAGTCTCAACGTCGCCGTCCGACCCCGCGTATGACCGACGTGGATGAGGCAGCACTCGCCAGCCGAGCGGCGGAGGGTGACCCCGACGCCTTTGGCGCGCTCGTCGCCACCCACGCCCCGATGGCACGCCGGGTAGCGTTCGCGATTCTGGAAGACCGTGAAGACGCTGATGATGCCGCCCAGGAAGGATTTCTCTCGGCCTGGCAGGCGATCCGGCGGTACGATGCCAGGCGGGCGTTTCGGCCGTGGTTGATCCAGATCGTGGTGAATGCGGCGCGCGACCTGCGTCGCCGACGCCGAGTCCGGTTCACCGATCAACTCGACCACGTGGCGGCCGCATCGCGGGACGACCCCGCGCGAGACGCCGGCGCCACCGATCTCGGAGAGCGGCTGCGCGCCGCGCTGGCCACCCTCCCCGAGCGGCAGCGCATGGCGGTGGTCTTGTTTGACGCGGAAGGGTATCCGCAGGCGGAGATTGCCTCGATACTTGGCATTCCCGAAGGCACGGTCAAGTCCGATGTGTTTCACGGACGACGGGCGCTGCGCAAGGTGCTCGAATCAGTGAAGGAGGAGTGGGATGAGTGATCTGTCGCCGTTGTCGGCGTCGCGTGATGAAGAACTCGGCGGCATGATGCGCGACGCACTCGCGCCGCATCACGACGCGGCGTTTGTCACCCGGGTGCGTGCCCGCATGACAGCGCGTCAACCGGCGTGGGACGATGAACTGGCGCGCTGGTTCTGGCAGGGACTCGCTGCCGCGTCGGTCGCGATGGTTGTGGCAGGGTGGGCCTGGGCTAGCGGTGCAACGACGGCGCAAGCTGACGCATCCGTTGCGATCGAGCTGCTTGATGGCGCTCGGCCTGGGGCTGAGGTGCTTCTCGCTTCGGTCACGGCGACCCGATGATCCCCCCGCGCAATCGTGCCGTCGCGCTGCTGCTCGCGTCGTTCTCGCTGGGCCTGTTGCTCGGCGGCGTGTCGCTGGTGCTCGCGACGAAGGCGGGTAAGGCCGACTTCGTGTGGCACGGTGGCCGGCGCGGCGGGCCGGGAGGTTCCGGCGGGATGTCCGGTGGCCGCGCCGCGTGGCTGCAACGGGAGCTCGATCTTGACGCCGCGACGAGGGATAGTCTCGACGTGATCTACCGGCGCGGCGCGGTGGTGATGGACTCGATCGGCGCGAGAATTCGCCCCGACATCGATTCCCTTTTCGAGATCATTCGCCCAGACGTCGATGCCCGTCGGCATCAGACGCGCACCGAAATCCGGGCGCTGCTCACGCCGTCCCAACGCGAAAGGTATGACTCCATTGTCCGAGCAGATGATGACAACCGTCGCCGCATGCGCGAACAGGGCCGGATTCATGGCCGGCGCTAACCTTGGCGTACTGGCCGCATTGACCGTTTTCGCGGCACCATTGGCCGCGCAGACGCCGGTGCTGGCGCCAGCGCGCCAGACGGTCACCCTCGCAGATGCCCTGCGATTGGCGCAGCAGTTTCAGCCCACCGTGCTCGCAGCCGAGGGACAGGTTCGTGCGGCCGAGGCCCGAACGCGTGCCGCCAAGGGCGCCTTCCTGCCCAACTTGTCGTTCTCGTCGGGCGGGTCGCGCAGCTCGTCGGAGGGCACCTCGCGCATCGACCCGATCACCGGCGATCTGATCTCGGGCAACCAGACCAACCAGTCGGTGCAGTTCGGGGTGCAGACGGGCATCACCCTGTTCGACGGGTTCAATCGCAGCAATCAGTTGCGCGCCGCTCGCGCCACCGAAGCGGCGCTTGAGGCGAACTTCATTGACGTCCGGTTCACGACGGCGCTCAGCACGACCAACACTTTTCTCGATGCGCTCGAGGCCCGCCAGTTACTGTCCGTGCGGCAGGCCGGTGTGTCGCGCGCCGAAGAACAGGCCAAGGTCGCCAACGCGCGGCTCCAGACCGGGTCGGCGACGCGATCGGATTCGCTCCGGTCGCTGGTGACGTTGGGTACCGCGCAGCTCGCGATGTTGAACGCGCAAACCCAGCTCGCGACGACTGAAGCCAACCTTGGCCGACTGATCGGTAGCAACGACCGCGTCGCCGCGACCGAAGACTCATCGCTCTACAACCTGTCGGCAACACTTGACACAGCGGCGATCCGGCAGGACGTGATCAGCCGCTCGCCGCGTGTCCGCAACGCGGAAGCGCAGGCCGAGGCGGCGCGCGCATCGTATCGGGCCAGCCGGGCGAACTATTGGCCGACGCTCACCGCAAGCGCCAACACCAGCATCAGCGGAAGTCAGGCCAACGATTACGACCTGAGGCAGAATCGCAGTATCGGACTCAACCTGAGTTGGAACCTGTTCGACCGTTTCTCGCGCAACCTGACCGTTGCGCAGTCGGCGATCGCGCTCGACAACGCGGTGGCGCAGTCGGAAGATGCAACGCGCCAGATCATCGCGACGCTTACGCAGCAGCTCGCGACCCTGCAGACGGCACAGACCCGCATTGCCATCACGACGATCTCCGTCCAGGCGGCGCGCGAGGACCTGCGGGTGATCAACGAGCGATACCGGCTCGGTGTCGCGACCATCGTTGACGTGCTCACGTCACAGGAAGCGCTGAATAGCGCCGAAGTGGAGGTCATCACGGCACGACTTGCCGTGCTCCGGGCGCGGGTCCAGATCGAAACCCTGGTCGGACGGAATTTGTGATGGCAAAAGACATCCGGAATACCGCAGAGCGTATGGCCATGCTCCCGGCCGACGTGCCCCGCGACGCCGTCATCGTCACGCGCAATCTTCGGCGTGAATACCTGATGGGCACCGAGCGCGTGCACGCGCTCCAGGGCGTGGACCTGACGATACGCCGCAACGAGTTCGTTGCGATCATGGGCCCGTCAGGCTCAGGCAAATCGACGATGATGAACATGATCGGCTGTCTCGACACACCGTCGGAAGGCGAGTACTGGCTCAACGGGCACCGGGTGAGCGAACTCGATGACGACGCGCTGGCCCGGATCCGCAACAAGGAAATCGGGTTCGTCTTTCAGACGTTCAACCTGCTGCCGCGCGCGTCGGCGCTGGCGAATGTCGAGCTGCCGATGGTGTATGCCGGTGTGCCCTCGAAGGAACGGCGCGAACGGGCGCGCAAGATGCTCGAGCAGGTCGGGCTGGGTGATCGGGTCGACCACCGCCCGAACGAACTCTCGGGCGGCCAGCGCCAGCGCGTTGCCATTGCGCGGGCGCTGGTCAACAAGCCGTCGATCCTGCTCGCCGATGAACCGACCGGCAACCTCGACTCCGTCACGTCGCAGGAGATCATGGCGTTGTTGGAGACCCTCTGGGAACAGGGCCAGACCATCATTGTCGTAACACATGAAGCCGACATTGCGGCGCATGCGAGGCGCCAGGTCATCCTTCGTGACGGCCGCGTGTCCCGTGATTCCAGTGATCCACGTATTGGGGAGACAGTCCAGTGAAGTTTGTTCGCTACGTGTTGCCGTTGGTGGTGCTCGCTGTTGCCTGCACCAAGGACGCGCCCCGGCCGGTGTATCAGGCAGAGGCAGTCGAGAAGCGCGATATCGTCGTCACGGCGCAGGCCGCCGGCGCGATCCTTCCCGACACGGTCGTCGAGGTGAAGTCGAAGGCGTCGGGTGAAGTGATCGACATCCGGGTCGAGACCGGACAGCAAGTCACCCGTGGAATGCTGATGGTGCGCATTGACCGCCGGGTGGCCCAGAACCGTGTGTCGCAGGCACAGGCGCAGTACGATGTGGCGCAAGCCCGCTTCCGCAATGCCGAGTCGATGGCGAAGCGTTCGAAAGAGCTCTACGACGCCAAGGCGGTGACCGAGCAGGAATATGAAACGGCCCAGCTCGCCGTCGCCAATGCGCGCGCCGAGGTCATCGGGACGCGGGTCGAACTTGAGAACGCACGGATCGCCCTCAATGACACCGACGTGACCGCGCCGATGTCCGGCACGATCATCCGGAAAACCGTCGAGCGTGGCGCCGTGATCTCGTCACCGTCGAGTGATGTCGGCGGCGGCACAGTGTTGCTCACCATGGCCGACCTCACACTGGTGCAGGTGAAGACCTTTGTCGACGAGACGGACATCGGCAAGTTGCGTCCGGGGATGAGCGCAGATGTGACGATCGAAGCGTTCCCCAATCGACCGTTTCGCGGCGAAGTGCTCAAGATCGAGCCACAGGCTGACACGATTCAGAACGTCACGATGTTTCCGGTGCTGGTGCGCATTCCGAACGCCGACGGCGCGCTCAAGCCGGGGATGAACGCTGAAGTACGAATCAATGTCGGCCGGGCGGAGAACGTGATCGCTGTGCCGAACGCGGCGCTGCGCACCGAGCGCGACGTCACCAGTGCGGCCACCGTGCTGGGCATCGGCGAGGCCGAGCTCCAGCAGATGCTGGCCGTGGCCAAGGCCGCGGCAGCCCCCGCCGCGACGCCGACCCCCGACACGGCGCGCGGCGACACCGTTGCGCGCGGTACCGTGCCCCAGGCGTCGGCTGGACAGCCGCAACGGAACGCGGCGTCGAACAGGGCGCCAGTGGGCGGGCCGGCCGGCGCACCGGTGGGTGGGGCCGCAGGTCGCATGAACAGCGGACGAATGGGCGGTGCCGGCCGAGGCGCTGGGGGCCAGTACATCGTGTTCACGCTGAAGGACGGCAAGCCGACGCCGGTCTATGTGCGCACCGGCATCACTGACCTCGATTACACCGAAGTGAAGTCGGGGCTGGCCGTTGGCGACTCGGTGCTGATGTTGCCGAGTGCCTCAATGATCCAGAGTCAGCAGACTCTGCAGGAGCGAATGGGCCGCAACGCAGGACTTCCTGGACAGAGCCCGGCGGCGGGCGCCGGCGGGGCAGGCGGCGCAGTGCGGCGGCCGTAACATGATGATTCAGGAGACGGTGGTCGTGGCCATCCGGAGCATCCGCGCGAACAAGCTTCGCGCGGGGCTCACGATGCTCGGCGTCAT
>JANMSC010000444.1:0-1505 GCA_031388885.1 Gemmatimonadales bacterium
CGCCAGGAAACGCGGCGCGGGCCTCAGCAACCCGGGGATGTCAGCGACGGACTCCGGTTGCACGTACTCGAAATGACGGCTCCACCCTGACGACGAACAGGCCGCGCCGCCATCAACGTCCGTTTTGCGGCCACGGACTGCGCCCAGCGGACGTCGAAAGCGCACATGCCCATGCCGCCTCGTCCAGTGCTGGGCGTCACCTGTCTCCCGGCCGCCCCACGCAACGTCTCCACGCACACGGCTGCGCTGGCCCTGCAGGCCGTGGCTGCCTCGATCGAACCGCAAGCGCCTTCCCTCGCTGAGGAGGCGCTCGAAATATGTCGTCAGGGAACCCGGGTGGGGAACCCGAGAAGACCGGCGGCGCTTGGTGCGCGGCATTGGCCGCGCGTCTGCGAAAAACAGGGGGAAATCATTTACGACTCGCGTGCGCCCACACGACCCTCGTAATTCGAGAGGCGATGCGGCAACACTGGATCGCACGAAATCGCGCGAAAACGGGGCCCGCCGCCCTCAGTTACCAGCGGCAATCGTCTTGCTTGGGGTGCCCGGAAGCCCCGCTCACACGTCACTGGGGCCCGAGGAGGCATGCATGACGCAATACTCACATCCCGACGCACCTGCGGCGCTCACCCGCCGCGAGTTCACTCTGCAATCGGCGCTCGCTCTTTTGAGCGGAGTGATCATCACCGTCAGTGGCTGCGGCGGCAAGAGCACGCCGACGACCCCGACACCCGCCGCGACCGATGTCACTGGCACGATCGCAAACAATCACAATCATGTTGCGGTCATTTTGGCAGCGCGGCAGACCCAGGGTAGTGCGTTCGCCTTGGATATACAGGGAACGGCGTCGCACCCGCACACAGTCGACCTCACTCAGGCCGACCTCGCGAGCCTGGTCAACCGACAGGTCGTCAGCAAGACATCTTCAACGAACAATGGACACAGCCACGCGGTCACATTTACTGTCGTTTAGTAGGCGCGGGGGCGCGGATGGCGCCTGTGGCACACATCCCGCCGTCAAACTCGAATGTCGTGGGCGTATTGGCCAGCGCATAGTGGCGCGGAGGCACACCACACCCTCGGACGCGCACTCCTCGCACCGCGGAAGCGCCGCACGAGCGTGTTGGGTAATAAGTCGTTAGGAGGACAGAGGGACGAGACTCGTGCGGGAACAGCGGGCCCATTACGGCCTCAGCAATCTGCGATGCCAGCGAGGGACGGCAGTTGCGGCTGCTCGAACTTTGTGGTTGCCTTAGAACAGTCCGACCGTATTGCCATCCCTATCGAGATCGATGTTCATGAAGGCTGGCGTCTTGCCGAGTCCGGGCATGCGCTGCATGTCGCCGCACAAGGCGACGACGAAACCGGCGCCGACGCTTGGCACCAGGCTGCGGATCGGCACGCGGAATCCAGTGGGGCGGTTGCGAAGCCCAGGCTCGTGTGATAAAGACAAATGGGTCTTGGCCATGCACACCTGCGCGCTGCCCATTCCGAGCTGCTCGATG
>JANMSC010000446.1:0-6762 GCA_031388885.1 Gemmatimonadales bacterium
GCGCCGCCCCGGACGTGCCGGCGAGCAGGTTCGCCCAGGTCTCATCTGTAGTCAGCCCGACGGGGCTCACCACGCCAAGGCCTGTCACGACGACACGGCGCATCCCGTTACTTCCCGAGTTTCTCGTGGAGATACTTGAGCGCATCGCCGACCGTGCGGAGCTTCTCCGCCTCTTCGTCGGGGATGTCGATGTCGAATTCCTTCTCGAAGGCCATGACCAGCTCGACGGTGTCGAGAGAGTCGGCGCCGAGGTCTTCCATGAACGAAGCCTCTGGCGTGAGCTTCTCGCGCTCCACGCCGAGTTCCTCGACGATAATGTCCTTGACCTTCTCGTCCACGTCGCTCATCTGTCGCCTCTGTGCGTTGGGTGTAGTAATGACCTGCTCAACCGATCATGCCGCCGTCGACCACCAGAACCTGGCCCGTCACGTATGCTCCCAAGTCAGAGGCGAGGAACAGAATCGCCCCGGCAACGTCAGCCGGTGCGCCGAGGCGCCCCAGCGGAATGGCCCCCAATAATGCCGCACGCTGGGCGTCGGGCAAGGCGGCGGTCATGTCGGTCTCGATGAAGCCCGGGGCCACGCAGTTCGCGAGGACACCCCGGCCGGCATATTCCTTGGCCACCGACTTGGTGAACCCGATCAGGCCGGCTTTGCTGGCGGCATAGTTGGCCTGACCCTTGTTGCCGGTGATCCCGACCACGCTGGTGACGTTGATGATGCGCCCGTGCCGACGCTTCATCATGCCCTTGATGACGGCCTGTGTGGCGACGAATGCCCCGCGCAGATTGGCGTTCAGCACCTCGTCCCACTCGTCATCGCTGAGTCGCACAAGCAGGTTGTCGCGCGTCACGCCCGCGTTGTTGACCAGAATGTCGATCGGCCCGAGGCTGGCCTCACAGGCGGCGAGCGCGGCGCGGACCGACGCCGCGTCGGTCATGTCGCAGGCGAAACCCGCCGCCCCCTTTCCCGCGCCCAGTTCGGCCGCCACCGATTCGGCCGTCGCCAGGGTGCGCCCCGCGACCCCGACCTTCGCGCCCGCGGCGTGCAACGTAGTGGCGATCGCCCGGCCAATGCCGCGCGTGCTCCCAGTCACGAACGCAGTGCGTCCGGTGAGATCGATTGAAATGCTCATGCGGCGAGAAAGGTATCGAGGTCGGCTGCAGTGCCCAGTGAAGTACACGTAACCCCGGGAACGATACGCCGGAGGAGACCACCAAGCACACTGCCCGGCCCGATCTCGAGCCAACGGGCGTCAGGATGTGCCTGGTGGAGCCGTTCCATGCACTCGACCCAGCGCACCGGTGCTGTCAGCTGATCGCCAAGGAGGCGGACCGCGTCGCTCCGGTTCTCGGCGAAATCGGCGGTGGCGTTTGCCACCACCGGAAACCTCGGCTTGCCGAATGGACAGACGCTGAGCGCGTCGCGCAGCCCCTCCACCGCTGGTTCCATGAGTGGCGAATGAAACGCACCACTCACCTTCAGCGGAAGCACGCGTTTGGCGCCAGCCGACGTGAGTAGCTCGCCCGCACGCTCAACAGCCCGAGGGTCGCCGGAAATGACCGTCTGATCGGGGCCATTCAGGTTCGCGGCCACGACCACGCCCCCGCCGGCAGCGCTCGCCTCGGCGCACGCCTTGACCACGTCGGCCGTCGGAAGCCCAAGCACCACAGCCATGGCGCCGGGCCGCTCCTGCCCTGCCTCGTACATCAACGCACCACGACGCCGCACGAGCTGCGCCGCCTCCACCGGATCGAGGGCACCGGTCGCGACCCACGCGCTGTATTCGCCGAGCGAATGCCCGGCAGCCGCGACGACCTCACCAACCCGATCGCCCAGTGCGGCAAGCATCGCGACGGAATGCGCGAGGATCGCGGGCTGCGCGTTGTGAGTCAGGGTCAGCTGGTCTTCGGGACCGTCCCACATCACCGGCGTGAGCGGTTGGTCGAGACCGTCATCGATCCGCTGCAACACGTCCCTTGCTTCAGGAAACCTGTCGGCGAGGTCGCGGGCCATGCCGACCTTCTGCGCACCCTGCCCCGGGAAAAGAAGGATTGTCACCACCGCAGCACCACGCTGCCCCACGTGAAGCCGGCGCCGAATGCGGCCAGCATCACGATCATTCCCGGCTTGAGCACCCCTTCGGCTTCGGCCTGCGCCAGCGCCAGCGGGATGCTCGCCGATGACGTGTTGCCGTAGCGGTCGAGGTTGACGAACACTTTGCTCATCGGAATGCCGGCATGCTTGGCGGTCGCCTCGATGATGCGCGAGTTCGCCTGATGCGGTACAAGGAGGTCGATCGATCCCGGCGGAAGCCCCGCCCGGCGGAGCGCCTCATCGCTCGATCGGCTCATGGCAAGCACCGCCGCCTTGAACACTTCGCGACCCGCCATCTGCATCAGGTGACGCCGCTCACGAATCACCTGCTCGGTCAGTGGTTCGGCGGCGCCGCCAGCCGGAATGTAGAGCAGGTCGGCGAGGTTGCCATCGGCCCCAAGGTAGGTCGCGAGGATCCCGCGATCACCACCCGTAGCGCGCTTGAGCACGCCGGCGCCCGCACCGTCGCCGAACAGAATGGCGGTGTTGCGATCGGTGCGATCAGTGATGGTCGACAGTTTTTCGGCGCCGACCACGAGAATCGTGTCGCCGTGTCCAGTGGCCATCATCCCCTCAGCCGCCGAGATCGCATAGACCCACCCGGGGCATGCGGCAACCAGGTCGAACGCCCACGCTCGCTCCGCACCAATCGCGGCCTGCAAGTCGCACGCAACCGACGGCAGGCGCCGATCGGGCGTGACCGTCGCGAACACGATTCCGTCAATATCGGCCGCGGTGACGCCCGCCTTGCTCATCGCTTCGTGCACGGCGATGAGGGTGTAGCTCAGCATCGACTCGTCGGGTGCGGCGATGTGCCGGCAGCGGATGCCAGTGCGGTCGGTGATCCACTCGTCGGTGGTATCGAGAGTCGCTTCGAGGTCGGCGTTGGTCAGCGTGCCAGCCGGCACCGCAGATCCGACACTCGCGATGTACGCGATGGGACGTGCGATCATTTTGCTGCTGCCTCCCGCACGTTCAGTTCGGCGGCGATATGGGCGCTGAGGTTGCCGCGGACCGATTCGACCGCCTTGGCAATCGCGTTCTTCACGGCCAGCGCCGTCGACGATCCGTGGCAGATGATCGAGACGCCCTTGACGCCGAGCAGCGGCGCACCACCGTACTCGCCGTAATCGAGAAACCGCATCAACGGCTTGAGGCCAGGGTTGCCCAACAGCTCGGGACTCTGTCGCTGGATCAACCCGGTGACGAGCCGGCCGATCGACTCGTAGAACTTGAGGACAATGTTACCGACGAAGCCGTCGCAGACCACGACGTCCACCCGACCATGCACCGGGTGTGGCACGACAATATCGCGCCCCTCGATGTTGCCGACATAGTTGAGGCGCGGATGTTGCCGGAGCGCGGCGTGTACTTCGCGCACCACCGATGTGCCCTTGGTGTCTTCCTCACCAACGTTGAGCAACCCGACCTTGGGAGTGGTGCGATGCTGGACATCGCGCATGTAGATGCTGCCGAGGTACGCGAAGTTGATCAGCTCCTTCGCGGTGCAATCGACGTTTGCACCGGCGTCGAGCACCAGCACCGGTCCGTCGGCGGCCGGGAACAGCGACGCCACGGTTGCGCGATCGACGCCGTCGTGGAGGCCAAGCAGGATGGTGGAGGCCGCGAGCGTGGCGCCGGTGTTGCCGGCCGACACGAATGCGTCGGCCTTGCCATCGCGCTGGCGAGTGAGTCCGACGACGAGCGAAGAGTCCGGCTTGCGCCGCACGGCCGCCAACGGCTTCTCGTCCATTCCGATCACGTCGCTGGCCGCTACGACGTCGAGTCGCGAGCGATCGAGATCGGGATGCCGCGCGAGATGCGTATTGATCACATCCGGGCGCCCGACCAGCGTCAGCGCGATATCGCTCGGCAGTTCGCGCAACGCGAGCGCCGCGCCATCAACTTCCGCAGCAGGCGCGTGATCACCACCCATCGCGTCGAGCGCGACGCGAATCACGGCCTACTTGTCCTCGACCTCGAGCCGCTTCTTGCCCGCGTAGTAACCGCAGGACGGACACACGCGGTGCGACAGCTTCGGCGAACTGCAGCGCGTGCACGCCTGAGGAGCGATCCCCTTGGCGGTGTGGTGCCCACGGCGCAGGCGCTTGCGCGACTTCGAGAGTTTCCGCTTCGGAACTGCCATCGGTGCCTCAGTTGGTCGTGCCGGGCGCCGTGCATGAGCACGGGCCGGCGTTCAGATCAGCGCCGCAGTTGGCGCACAGTCCCCTGCAATCGGCCCGGCACAGCGGAAATGCCGATACCCGCAGGACAAGTTCTTCGCGCACCGCCACCGCGACATCGATCACGGTCGGGTGCTCCGGCAACGCATACACCGCGGGATCTTCGGTGAGCTCGGGGTTGCCCGAGAAGAACACCTCGATCTCCTCGTCGATCGCCTGCTCCACCGGCACGAGACAGCGCCGACACTCACCCCTGACCGTCGCCTGTACTTGGCCACGCCAGCGGAAGTCGCCCTCCGCCGTCTCGCGCAACATGCCATCCACCGACACCGGTGAGGCGAACGCAAACGCGAGCCCATCGAACGCTGCGTCGTCAGGTGCGAGGAGCCCGGTCGTGGAGACCGGTTCCCCGGCAAAGCGGCGGACGTCGACTCGGAGCATAGCCGTCAAAAATACCTGCGCCGGACGGTCCCGGTCAACCCGGGAGGGTCACGCCGACGAGGGCTAACTCCCGCTCCGGAAAGAAGAAAGCGATCTCCCGCAGGGCGTTCTCGTCGCTATCCGACCCGTGCACGGCGTTGCGCCCCTTCGACTCGGCAAACACCTGCCGAATGGTCCCGACGGCAGCCTCCGACGGGTCGGTGGCACCGATCGCGGTTCGCCAGGCACTCACCGCGTCGGCGGCCTCGAGCACCAAGGCAACGGCCGGGCCCGAGATCATGAAATCGACGAGCTCGCCGTAGAATGGGCGGCCGCGATGGACCGCATAGAACGCCTCGGCCTCCGGGCGCGTCAATCGAGCCATCCGCATCGCACGGACCCGGAAGCCGGCCTTCTCGATGTGCGCCAGGATCGCGCCGGTCTTTCCGGTGTCTACGGCATCCGGTTTGATCATGGCAAACGTCAGGGTTCCGCTCATTCGTGTGGTTCCTGTTTGAAGTCGGCCGTCGACTTTAACCGATTGTAAATTGTCGACTTACGTCTGTCGACCTGTCAAACTACTTCATCCTGGCCTTGAGCAAATCCACCACATCCACCGGACGCCGCATGATGCCCATTCCGGCGGCCTCGAACGCGGCGAACTTTTCTTCGGCCGTGCCCGACGAGCCCGAAATGATCGCACCAGCGTGCCCCATCCGGCGGCCCTTGGGTGCTGTCTGCCCGGCGACGAACCCAACGACGGGCTTGCGGACGTTGGCCCGGATGAACTCCGCAGCCTCCTGCTCCGCCGTGCCGCCGATCTCGCCGATCATCACGATCGCCTCGGTCTTCGGGTCGTCGTTGAACGCCCCAAGGACGTCGATGAAGTCGGTGCCGACGATCGGGTCCCCCCCGATGCCGACGCACGTGCTCTGACCCAGCCCAGCGCGCGTCAGGTGGTTGACCACCTCATAGGTCAGCGTCCCGGACCTCGAGACCAGCCCAACCGGACCGCCAGCGCAGATCGAGCCCGGGATAATGCCGATCTTGGCTTCGCCCGGCGTGATCATGCCTGGACAATTGGGACCGATCAGTCGCACACCCCGTTCTCGCAGGAAGGGCATGACGACGGTCATGTCGAGCACCGGCACCCCTTCGGTAATGCAGATCACCAGCGGAATGCCCGCGTCCGCCGCCTCCTGGATCGCACCAGCCGCCATTGCCGGTGGCACGTAGATCACCGAACAGTTTGCGCCCGCTTGAGCGACGGCCTCAGCGACGGTGTGAAACACCGGTACGGTGCCCTCAAATTGCTGGCCACCCTTACCCGGGGTTACGCCAGCGACAACATTGGTGCCGTACTCGATCATCTGACGTGCGTGGAACGACCCTTCACGCCCGGTGATCCCCTGGATCACGAGCCGCGTGTCGTTGCCAATCCAGATACTCACGCGGCCTCCTTGGCGAGTGCCACCGCTTTGGAGACGGCCGCGTCCATGTCGTTCATCGCGGTCATGCCGACACTTTCAAGGACCCGGAACGCTTCCTGTTCGTTGGTGCCGGTGAGACGGATGACAATCGGCACACCCACCTTGAACTGCCTGGTCGCCGCGACAATGCCGTTCGCGACGTCATCGGTGCGGGTGATGCCGCCAAAAATATTGAACAGGATCACCTTCACGTTCGGATCAGCGGTAATGATCTTGAGCGCGTTGATCACTTTCTCGGGATTCGACGATCCGCCGATGTCGAGGAAGTTCGCGGGTTCACCGCCGTAGTATTTCACAAGGTCCATCGTCGCCATCGCGAGTCCGGCGCCGTTGACCACGCAACCGACGTTGCCATCGAGCTTGATGAACGTCAGGTTGGCCCGGCGCGCTTGCACTTCACTCGGCTCCTCCGCCGATTCGTCTCGCAGCACCGCGAGGTCGGGACGCCGATCGAGCTCGTTGTCGTCGATACTGATCTTGGCGTCGAGCGCGAGCACCTTGCCGTCGGGCGTGGTCACGAGCGGATTGATTTCGGCGAGTGAGGCCCCGTTCGCCATGAACACCTTGTAGAGC
>JANMSC010000469.1:0-3083 GCA_031388885.1 Gemmatimonadales bacterium
ATGGTCGCCGTCGGGTACATGGATCCGGGCAATTGGGCCACCGACCTCGCTGGCGGGGCGCGGTTTGGCTACGCGCTGCTCAGTGTCATCCTGCTGTCGAACATCATGGCAATGCTGCTCCAGTCGCTCGCCCTGAAGCTCGGCATCGTAACTGGCCGCGACCTGGCGCAAGCGTGTCGCGATCACTTTTCCCGGCCGGTTTCATTCGTGTTATGGGTGGGCTGTGAGATCGCCATCGCTGCCTGCGACCTCGCCGAGGTGATTGGTTCGGCGATCGCACTCAACCTGTTGTTCGGCATCCCGCTGCTCTGGGGCGTGGTCATCACCGCCGCCGACGTGCTGCTGATCCTGCTGCTCCAGAACAAGGGGTTCCGCTGGCTCGAGGCGTTCGTGCTGGTGCTGGTCGCGACCGTAGGGGTCTGTTTCGCGATCGAGATGATTCTGTCGCGCCCCGACATGGCTGGTATCGCCAGGGGTCTTGTGCCGACGTCGCAGATCGTCACCAACCCGATGATGCTCTACATCGCAATCGGCATTCTCGGTGCCACCGTTATGCCGCACAACCTGTATCTCCACTCGGCGATCGTGCAGACCCGCAACATTGCGCCCGACCCGGCGTCGAAGCGCGAAGCGATCAAGTGGAGCACCATCGATTCCACCTTCGCGCTCTTCTTTGCCTTCCTGATTAACGCCGCGATCCTGATTCTCGCGGCAGCCACGTTTCACGGCACGGCGCACGAATCGGTGGCCGACATCGGTGATGCCTATAAGCTCCTCGATCCACTGCTCGGCACCACCATTGCGAGCACGCTCTTCGCGGTGGCGCTGCTGGCGTCGGGGCAGAACGCGACGATCACCGGCACGCTGGCGGGCCAGGTCGTGATGGAGGGTTTCCTCAACATTCGGCTGCCGGCATGGCTGCGCCGCTTGATCACCCGGTTGATCGCCATTATTCCCGCCGTCATTGTGACCGCGATGTATGGTGAGCGAGGCACCGTCGCACTGCTCATCCTGAGTCAGGTGATTCTGTCGATGCAGCTCTCGTTCGCCGTCGTTCCACTGGTCTGGTTCACCTCGTCGAAGGCCAAGATGGGTGAGTTCGTCAACCGCCCGCTGATGATCGCCGCCGCGTCGATCGTCGCCGTCGCCATCGCCGGGCTCAACGCATGGCTGCTGATCGGATTCTTCCGGGAATGGATGGCATAGGATGCGCAGTGCAATTGGTTTCGTCCTCACGCTGATGACGGTGTCGGGGTGCAACGCTGTGCTTCCTGACGCGCCAGACCCAGGCGAGGTACTCGAGGGCCCAGTCGAGGGACTCTCCAGACAGCAACTCGCAGCGTTCCTCACTGGCGACGGCGAGTTCAGCCGACGGTTCAGCCCGGCCGAAGGTCTGGGGCCGATCTTTGTTGCCACGTCCTGCGAGAGTTGCCATGTTGGCGACGGGAAGGGCCATCCGCTGTTCAACCTGCGCCGATTCGGTCGCATGGGAACCGACGGCGTGTTCAACTCGATGCGCAACGAAGGCGGACCGCAGCTCCAGAACCGGGCGATCCTCAACTACATCGCCGAACGCGAACCGTCCGGCGTCACCGGCGCTTCGTTCTTCACGGCACCTAGTGTCACTGGCCTCGGATTCCTCGAAGCGGTCGAGGATGCGACGTTGCTGGCGCTGGCCGATTCCGGCGACATCGATCGTGATGGGATCTCTGGTCGAGTCCAGCTGATTGATCCCTCCGAGTTCATCGCAGAGATTGCCCGACTCGAACTCATCTTCGACCAGAGTGAGCCGGGTCGGCACACCATGATCGACGGACGCTTTGTCGGCCGGTTCGGCAAGAAAGCCTCGGCGATCAACCTGTTGCACCAGACCGTCACGGCGTATCGCGAAGACATGGGACTGACCACCGATCTCATCCTTGACGATCCGGTGAATCCGCAGGTCGGAAACTTCGCGGGCGACAACGTGCCTGATCCGGAGGTGCCGTCCAACACGGTGAGCAACGTGGTCTTCTATCTCAAGACGCTGCGCGCGCCGCCGCGTCGTGACGCCACTGCGCCCAACGTCCTTGCGGGCGAGGCGCTCTTCACCGCCATGAGGTGTGCTGGGTGCCATGTCGCGTCGATGACGACCGGCCCTTCCCGGATCGCGCCGCTCGACCGCAAGGTCTTCCACCCGTATACCGACTTGCTGCTTCACGACATGGGGCCGGAGCTGGACGACAAGTACACCGAAGGCATTGCCCTCACGTCCGAGTGGCGCACGGCGCCGTTGTGGGGAATCGGACTCGCCGAAAGTGCGCAAGGCGGTCGCGGTTTCTTTCTGCACGACGGTCGCGCCCGCACGCTCCGCGAAGCGATTGACTTTCATGGCGGCGAGGCTGCTGCCAGCCGCGCGGCATTCCGCCGACTCACTCCCGCGGAGCAGGAACAGGTGCTCGCGTTCCTGAGGTCGCTGTGAACCGCCGGGATTTTCTGGAAGCAACCGCGGTGGCTGGCTGTGCCGGGCTGTCGCTCTCCGGATGCATCGGCTTTCAGTACGTGAACAGTTCGATCTCGGGCAACCGTCTGGTGATTCTCAAGTCAGACTTCGGTTCCGGGCGATTCGCACTGGTCGATGCCCCCGGTCTGGCGCTGCCCCTGTACGTCTATCGCCTGAATGATGGCGGCTTCTCCGCCGTCTCGACCCGGTGCATGCATCGAGGCTGCCAGGTTGAGCCGGTGTCCGAACGCCTCGTGTGCCCGTGTCACGGCAGTGAGTACACCAACACGGGCGAAGTGTTGAAGGGCCCGACGCTGCAGCCCCTCCGGGCACTCCCTGTCGTCGCAGACCTGGATCGCATCATCATTGAGCTGCCCGCCGACGGCGACCAATGGTGATGCATTCGAGAGTGTTGCTGGCGCTTGCGGCGCTGCTCGCGGCTCCGTTGGTTGCGCGCGCGCAGGACACGTCGATGGTGCAGGGCGGCATCTACCAACGCCCGTTTCTCGTCTCCGCAGGTCGTACAGCGGTCGGTGGGTACGCAGAAGCCAGCGCGAGCTACTTCCGCACCGACGGCGTGAGCGAAGGCTTCGGCATGGAG
>JANMSC010000410.1:0-7928 GCA_031388885.1 Gemmatimonadales bacterium
AGTTGCTTGCCGACGCAGAGACCGGCATTCGTCGCAGCGGCAATCCGCGACTGGTGGTCGAAACGTTGCTGTTGCGCTGGGCGATGATGGATCGCGCGGTGGACTTGAGGGCACTGCTCGCCGGTGACGGACTGCCACAAGCGCCGGCGCCCGCTCCGTCGCCTTCGCCCTCCACGGGGGTGAGATCGGTGCCGATACCACAGAATGCCCCGGAGACCGCCCCGAAGCGGAGCGACGGGGGCTTCTCCAGGCCGACCGAACCCACGCCCAGCCCGGCCCAGGCTCCGGTGTCCTCGGTGCCCCACACGACCGACGGGCTGCGTGGGGTATGGTCGGACGTGGTTGCGGCCGCGGCTCGCCAGAGTGCGATGCTGGGCCAGGCGCTGCAGCATGCCCTGCCGCGGATTGATGAACCGGGGACCGTGGTGCTCGCGTTTGGTCCCGACACCGCGATGCTGCAGGAGGGTGTCGAACGGCAACGGGGTACGGTGGAGTCGGCGATTTCGGCCCGCATGGGCGCGACCGTCAACATCCGACTTGACCACGGCCGAACGGCTGATCCGGCGCAGAAGCGCCAGGGCGGACGGCCTTCCGCGAGCGACCTCCGCGCCGACCGCCTGCAGTCGCTGCGCAGCCGCGATCCGGCGCTTGATGTGGCGACCGACGCGTTAGATTTGGAACTCGTCGATGAGGCGTGACCACTTCTGAAGGCGGGACACACGTTGGCTGATTGGCAGCAGTTGATTCAGCTCGGGCAACAGATGCAGGGACGCCTGAGTCAGATCCAGACCGACCTTGCCCGGCAGACCCTCGAGGTCACAGCCGGCGGCGGCGCGGTGCGGGTGCGCGTGGATGGACGCGGTCGGGTCCGCGACCTGACCATTGATCCATCGGCGTTCGAGGCACGGGACGCCGACCTCCTCTCCGATCTGGTGCTCGGAGCGGTAGCGGAAGCGCAGCGACAGGCCGATGCGCTGGCCGAAGCCGAATCGAATCGGGTGCCGCCGGTCGTCCCGCCGGCTCCCTGACGGTGAGTGCCCTCGAGACGTTGATCACCGAGCTTGCGCGACTTCCCGGCATCGGGCGGAAGACGGCGCAACGCCTCGCGTATCACCTGCTGCAACAGCCGCCCGAACGCATTCGCGCGCTGGCGACCGCTCTCGAAGTGGTGGGTGAGTGCGTTCACCCCTGCACCGCATGCGGCCAACCCACCGAAGGCGACATCTGCATCATCTGCAGTGATCCGCGCCGCGACGAGGGGCTGATCTGCGTGGTCGAGGAGCCGTCGGCGGTGGCTGTGCTCGAACGTTCCGGCGCCTTTCGCGGCCGTTACGTCGTGCTCGGTGGGCGACTGTCGCCGCTCGAGGGGATCGGCCCGGATGCGTTGCGAATCGGCCTGCTCATTCGGAGACTCGACAGTGGTGAGGTGCGCGAGGTGATCCTGGGGACCAACTCCTCGCTCGAAGGGGAAGCGACCGCGACGTGGCTCCAACAGGTCATCGCGCGCCGCGAGGGGATCAAGGTGTCGCGCTTGGCACGAGGTCTGCCGGTCGGAGGCGAACTCGAATACGTTGACGGTGTCACGTTGATGCACGCCCTGACCGCCCGCGAGGAACTGCGATGATCTGCCCCGCCCCTGTTGCCGCCCCTGTGTCCGGTCGCGTGTGTGCGCGCCCGGGCGCGACCGCGTGCGGGGTGATCGCAACGTGACCGCGCCGCGCGCGGCGAGCTGGGCATTCCACGAGGAAGACTCGGGGCGCATCCGCAGCGTGCTGCTGGATTTTCTGCGCGATGCGTCGGCGCGAACCGCGTTGCTGGTCGATCGCGCCGGGCAGATGCTGATCACGGTCGGTGAACCCCCGACCTTCGACCCCACCGCGTTCGCGTCGCTCACCGCCGCCGACTTTTCCGCCAATGACCAGCTCGCACGACTGCTCGGGGAGTCCGAGTTCGGCACGCTGTTTCATCAAGGCGAGAAAGAATCGCTGTACCTCGCCGACATTGCCCGGCGAGTGATCCTTGTGGTGCTGTTCGACAATCGCACCACCCTCGGCCTCGTGAAGTTGCGGATGAAGCCTGCCGTGCACGACCTGACGACGATCTTTACCGCAATGTTCACCCGCGATGCCGGGACCGACGGTCGTGTCGGTACGGCGTTCGTCGGCGAGGCCGAGGACGAGCTCGACAAACTCTTCGGAATCTGAGGATCACCCGCGAATGTCGCTGATCAATTACGCATCGCGTGAAATCAACTGCAAGATCGTCTATTACGGCCCCGGTCTCGGCGGCAAGACGACCAACCTCGAGTACGTCTACGAGAAGGTCGCCCCGTCGTCGAAGGGGAAGCTGATCTCGCTTGCCACCGAGACCGAGCGGACGCTCTTCTTCGACTTCCTGCCGGTGGACCTCGGCACCATCCGCGGCTTCCGCACGCGCTTCCACCTCTATACCGTGCCGGGCCAGGTCTATTACAACGCCTCGCGCAAGCTGATCCTGAAGGGCGTCGATGGCGTGGTGTTTGTCGCGGATTCGCAAATCGATCGCATGGAAGCGAACCTCGAGGCGATGCAGAATCTGTACGACAACATGGCGCAGCACGGGTACGACCTCACCCACCTGCCGTTCGTGATTCAGTACAACAAACGCGACCTCCCGAACGCGGCGCCGGTCGCCGACCTCGATGCGGCCCTCAACCCCGGGTGGGGCGTGGACGACCCCGATCGGCAGAAGCCGACGCCCGACCCCTACCGACCGGGTGAATATCTCGTGCGCGAAGTCGATGGCGCGTGGGTCGAGCGGGTGCCGACGTTCGAAGGCGTGGCCGTACGTGGCGAGGGCGTCTTCGACACGCTCAAGGCGGTCAGCAAGCTCGTGCTCAAGACGCTCGGATGACACCGGCCGAGGAGGCTCGGCTGGCGCGTCCGACCGCGTGGACGCTGCCCAATCTGCTCACCGTGGGACGCATCGCGATCACGCCGGTGGTCGCATTCCTGCCGTTCACCAACGGCTACTGGCCCAAGCTGGCGTGCTTCGTGATCTTCGTCGTCGCCGCCGTCACCGATGTCATCGATGGCCGCATCGCACGCAGCCGCAACCTGATCACCGACCTCGGCAAGACGCTCGATCCCATCGCCGACAAGCTGCTCCTGCTGGCCACGCTCGGCCCGATCTGGTGGATCACCAAGGAACGGCAGGAGCTCTATGATATCCCGGTGTGGGGCAGCATCCCGCTCTGGGTCTGTGTGTTGCTCATCGGGCGCGAGTTTGCGATGACCGCCTTCCGCGGATGGGCACAACATCGCGGCGTGATCATCGCGGCCAGCAACGCGGGCAAGACGAAGGCGGCGCTGCAGAACGTGTTTGTCGGCGCCACCCTTTTCTGGTTTGCCTTTCGTGATGCGGCGATCTCGCTCGGCTGGGAAGCCTCCGCGCTGGGAAAGTTCTGGCACGAGTTTCATGGTGGCTTCGTTGCGGCAACGCTCGGCATCGCGCTCACGCTCACGATCTATTCCTTCGTTGTGTACTTGATCCAGTACCGGCGCCTCCTCCGCTGACGCGGTGATGGTCCCGTCGCCTTCGGCCGGTCTCCCGCTCGAGCTCGTCACGGTCGGGACCGAGCTCCTCCTCGGCCACACGATCGACACCAATTCTGCGTTCATTGGACGGACCCTCGCCGCGTTAGGCGTGCGCGTCGTGCGTCGCACGTCCGTCGGCGACGACCCCGATGCGATCCGTGATGCAGTCGACGCAGCACTCGCGCGGACCGCGCTGGTGCTGACAACGGGTGGCCTCGGCCCGACGCGCGATGATATCACCAAGCATGTCCTGGCCGAGCTGCTCAACATGCCGCTCGAGTTTGATGACGCCGTGTGGCAACACCTGCTCGCGCGCTACGCCAGGCTGCAACGGGCTCCCGCGGCATCGAACCGCACCCAGGCCATGGTCCCCGCAGGCGCGATCGTGTTGCCGAACCATTGGGGCACGGCACCGGGGCTGTGGCTGGAAGGTCCGCGCGGCGTGGTGATCATGTTGCCGGGTGTGCCACACGAGATGACGCGCCTCGTCGAGCATGAAGTGGCACCGCGGCTTGCGGCGCGTGCTGGTGCGCACGTCATCCGATCTCGCGTCGTCCGCACGAGCGAAATTCCAGAGTCAACGCTCGCGGAGCGCGTCGAGCACCTCGAGGCGGAGCTGGCGCCGCTCACGCTGGCGTACCTGCCCGACGTCAGCGGCGTCGACCTGCGGCTCACGGCGTGGGGTCTGCCGGCCGCAGATGCCGATCGGATGCTTGATCGCGGCGTCCTCCGGCTGCGTGACGCAGCATCAGCGTGGGCGTGGGGGCTCGACGGCCAGGAGCTCGCCGATGTTGTGCTCGCGCTCGCTCGGGATGCTGGTGAAACCATTGCCCTGGCGGAGTCGTGTACTGGCGGGCTGGTGGGTGGTCGGCTGACCGATGTTGCCGGGAGCAGTGACGTCTTCGTCGGCGGCGTGGTTGCCTACCGCAACGACGCGAAGCACCAGTTGCTTGGCGTGCCGCCCGCGCTCATCGCCGAGCACGGCGCGGTGTCGGCCCAAGTCGCCGAGGCGATGGCCCGTGGGGTCGCGGTACGGTTCGGGGCGTCGCGCGGGGTGGCCATCACCGGGATTGCGGGACCGAGCGGTGGCACCGCCGAGAAGCCTGTCGGAACGGTCTGGTTCGGATTCGCGCATGGTGAGCGGGTCGAGAGCGCGAAAGTCGTGTACGGTGGCACCCGCGCGGAGATCCGCTCGCGGGCGGTGACGGGCGCCTTGTTCGGGCTGTGGCGCCGCTTGCGTGCCGACCCCAAGCCGCCGGGTGCGACCACGGCCTGACCTGCCAAACCGGCATTGCGCCGGGGCACGTCGGTTGCGTCCTTTCATGCGAACAATATCCGGAGCGCGACTGCTGATGTCGAAACATCGGAAAGACCAGAACGAACCAATCGCCGCCGTCGAGCCCGGCGTGACCGCTGAGCACACGGCGATCGGTGAAGTGGGGATACCAGTGCACGACGACCAGGACGATCAGGACGTTGCGGTGCTCGACCAGGTGAGCCGGGCGCTCACCGACGCGGACGACCGCTATCTGCGCCTCGCCGCCGAGTATGACAACTATCGCCGCCGAACCGCGAAGGAGAAGCTCGAGGCGAGCGACCGCGGCGCCGCGTCGCTCCTCATGCGGCTGATCGACGAACTCGATGATGTCGATCGGCTCGCCGCCACCGATCCCGCGACCACGACGTACGAGAGTTATCGCAACGGCTTTGCGCTGTTCCAGCGAAAGTTGCGCAAGGAACTCGAGTCGGCCGGCCTCGAGTGGATCGAACCCGCGGGTGAATTGTTTGATCCGTCGATTCACGAGGCCGTGGCAGCGCTGGCGCCGGAAAGTCCGGAGCAGGATCACATCGTGAAGGCGACATTTCAGGCGGGCTATCGCTACAAGGGCATGGTGCTGCGCCCGGCGCGAGTACAGGTGTATTCGGAGCAGGGCGCGCGCTGAGTGGCCAATCAGGATTTCTACGCCGTCCTCGGCGTCCCCGACACCGCCACGCCTGACGAGATCAAGAAGGCGTATCGGAAGCTCGCGAAGCAGTACCACCCCGATGCCAATCCGAACAACCCGGCGGCGGCCGAGAAGTTCAAGGGGCTCTCCGAGGCGAACGGCGTGCTATCCAACGCCACCAAGAAGGCGAAGTATGACCAGATGCGCCGACTCGGCGCGTTCGGTGGCATGGGTGGACGTGGTACCGCACGAAGCCCCGGATCGACCCGCCAGGGCGGCGCTGGCGGCGCGCCGGCGGACATGGACTTCAACGACATCGGTTCGTTTGGACTCGGCGACATTTTTTCGTCGATCTTTGGTCGCGGTCGTCGCCCCGATGAAGCGCCACGCGCAGAGCACGTCGAGGTCACGGTGTCGGTGCCATTCCGCACGGCGGCAGTTGGCGGCAAGCTGCCGATCACCCTGGCAATGTCGGACTCATGTGATGTGTGCGGCGGCACGGGTGCGGAGCCGGGTGCCACCGTGACGACGTGCACCGAGTGCAACGGTCGCGGCACGGTCTCGTTTGGTCAGGGAAGCTTCGCGGTCAATCGTCCGTGTCCGGCGTGCCGGGGACGCGGCAAGGTTCCTTCACGGCGCTGCCACACATGCAACGGCAGTGGCGAGCGACAGACCCAGAAGCAGATCAACGTCACCGTGCCAGCGGCCACCGAAACCGGTACGCGGGTCCGGCTCAAGGGGCAGGGACCGCGCGTCATGGCGGGTGGGCACGCGAGCGACATCCTGGTGAGCTTTTCGGTTGAGCCCGATCGGTTTTTCTCACGCGACGGGCTCGACATTCACTGCGAGGTGCCGGTGAACCTCGCACAGGCCGTGCTTGGTACGACGGTGCAGGTGCGGTCAGTGCACGGCACGAAGGTCAAGCTACGCCTGCCTGCCGGGACGCAACCCGGGCGCAAATTGCGCTTGAGGGGGCAGGGTCTCGAGAAGGGCGGCCAGAAGGGTGATCAGATCGTCACGGTGCAGGTGCGGATTCCGGAGAAGCTCACGCCCGAGCAGGAAGCGGAGTTTCGGGAGTTCACGGCCAAGGCGGGGTTGAAGGCGTAGCGGGTCTTGACCGGCGGTTCTCAGGCGCTAGGTTCCATTGCGGTACCAAACTGGAGCCATTGCCATGCCGACGCTGACCATCAAGGGCCTTCCCGACGCGGTCTATCAGCGGTTGAAGGACCAGGCCGAATCCCATCGCCGCAGCCTCAACGGCGAGATCATCGTGTGCCTTGAACAGGCCGTTGGTGTCGCGCCCCTCGATCCAAAGGCTTGGCTCGCCAAGGCGCGTGCTTTTCGTCAAACACTCAAGATCCAGCCGCTCACCGATCGAGAGTTGCGGGCCGCACGGCGAGCCGGGCGCGCGTGATCGTCGCGGACGTCAACCTCGTTGCGTACCTGTTGCTCGACGGGCCGGATCGTGTCGTCGCCCAGCACGTGCTGGAGCGCGATGCGAGTTGGGCCGTGCCGCTCCTCTGGCGCAGCGAGTTTCGCAATGTCCTCGCGTCGTACATGCGGCAACGCGGCTTGAGCGTCGGTGATGCGTGGCGCGCGCACAAGCTCGCTACCGCTTTGCTTGGCGGTCAGGAGTTCGCCGTACCGGGCGAACGGGTGCTTGCGTTGATCGCTGTCTCAACGTGTTCAGCGTATGATTGCGAGTATGTCGCCCTCGCCGAGGCACTGGCGGTGCCGTTGGTCACGTCCGACCGTCAGGTCTTGCGGGAGTTTCCCGACATTGCAGTCAGTCCGAAGGAGTTTGCCGGGGCGGGTCGCTGAGCTGGTCGGGAAGCATTATTCCGGCGCGATGCGCCGCCACCAGCACCGCGGTGAGCACCGCGAGGCCGGTAACCTGGTGCAACACCCCGAGCGCGATCGGTACCCCCAACAGCAGCGTTGCGATGCCGAGTCCTGCCTGCAGCAGCACGGCGAGCCCCGCGGCAAGGGTGGCGCGGCGGAGCGGGGCGGGCACCCTTGGCCTGCGGGCCGCCGCGGCAAGTATCAGCAGCAGCGTGGCGGTGCCCAGGGCCAGCACCCGATGATGGAACTGCGCCGCCGCGGGGTTCTCGAAGGCGTTGCGCCACCCGATTCCGGGCAGGAGGTATCCGGGGGGCACGATCTGGCCGCCCATCAGTGGGAAGGTGTTGTACACTCGGCCGGCGTCGAGGCCCGCGACGAACCCGCCGGAAAGCAGGGTGACGATCGTCAGGCCCACCGCCGCGAGCACGCCGATGCGCAGGAAGCGCGAGGTCCGGCCGGGGCCGGACCGACGCGGCCCCAGCTCCAGTGCGGTCCATACGCAGACGACATAGATGGCCAGTGCCATGCCGAGGTGGGCCGTGAGCCGGTAAGGGCTGACGTCCAC
>JANMSC010000017.1:0-3942 GCA_031388885.1 Gemmatimonadales bacterium
GCAACATCGGCCTATCAACAAGTCGGAGAAGTAGTCCGCTACGATGGCAATGAAGGCCATGTGAAAAGCTACTTGGATGTTGACTCGCTCTTCGAGACCAACGTTTCGGGCCACGAGCTACTCGGCGGAATCGCCACGGACGTGCAGGGCACGATCGACCTCAACCCGCGCGCCACTTCAAGCACGCGGCTGGCCGACTTGCAAAACGGACGGGGAGTTCAAGCGGGCTACATTCAAATCTCCGATGGCGCCAGCGCCGTCTTGCTGGATATCAGCCAGGCTGAGACGTTGGGTGACGTCGCCGGTTTGATCGAACGCAACCCGCCCGCCGGACGGCAGGTCCGCGTGACCATCAGTGGCCAAGGGCTGAATGTGCAGCTCTTGCCGACAGTGCCGGCCACGCCCGGCAACTTGACCATCAAGGAAGTTGGCCTGGGTGTGACCGCCTGGCTCGTGGGCGTTGATCTTTATGGTGTTCTTGTTGGCACCCACGGTGCCATCGGCGCCGAGTCCGTGGAAGACGGCGCGATAGCCCTCGGGGTCCTCTGTTGAGAACGTGGCGTCGAAATCCAGACTCGTCCCCGACACGTCGTCCACAATGCCCACCGTGAAGGGATGTTTCGGCTCGCCCTTCACGAGTTCGTCCAGCACGGCCTTCACCATGGCCGGCGTGAACTCCTTCGACGACAGGCCATACCTTCCACCGATCACCCGAATGCCAGCGTGGTTGCAGCTGCGCGCCAGTACGACCACAACCTCCTGCCACAGCGGCTCGCCGACCGCGCCCGGTTCCTTCGCCCGGTCCAGAACGGCAACGTGTCGTACGCTCGCCGGCAACGCCGCCAGAAACGCGTCGGTTGGAAATGGGCGAAAGAGCCTCACCTGCACGACTCCAACCGTTTCGCCCTCGGCAGCGAGCCGGTCGATCGTCTCCATGGCCGTCGCGCCGCCCGAGCCCATGATGACGATCACTCGCTCGGCGTCGGCAGCACCGTAGTAGTCGACCAGCCCGTAGCGCCGACCGGTGCGCTCGGCGAAGCGCTCCATCGCTCCGGACAGGATGGCCGGTACGGCCGCGTGGTACGGAGTCGATGCCTCGCGGGCCTGGAAGTAGACGTCCGGGTTCTGCGCCGTGCCGCGCACCACCGGTTGGTCGGGGTTGAGGGCGCGGGCGCGGTGCGCGAGTACTAGGTCGTCGTCGATCAGGTCGCGCAGATCGTCGACGTCCAGCAGGGTGATATCCGTCAACTCATGCGAGGTCCGGAAACCGTCGAAAAAGTGCAGGAACGGGACCCGCGCCTTGAGCGTCGCCATCTGCGCGATCGCCGCGAAGTCGTGCGCCTCCTGGACCGACGCCGACGATAGCAAGGCGAAGCCCGCCCCCCGCACCGCCATCACATCTTGGTGATCGCCGAAGATCGAGAGTGCGTGGGTGGCCAGGGATCGTGCCGCGACGTGGAACACGGCGGGCGTCAGCTCGCCCGCGATGCGGTACATGTTTGGGATCATGAGCAAGAGCCCCTGCGACGCCGTGAAGGTCGTCGCCAGGGCGCCCCCCTGCAGCGCGCCGTGGACCGCACCGGCGGCGCCCCCCTCGCTCTGCATCTCGATCACCTCCGGCACCTGTCCCCAGAGGTTGGTGCGCCCCTCACTCGACCACTGGTCCGCCAACTCCGCCATGGTCGAGGACGGAGTGATGGGGTAGATGGCGCAGATCTCGTTGAGCGCATAGGCCACGCGCGCGCAGGCCTCGTTGCCGTCCAGGATGGCGGTTCGTGCGTCCTTGGTGTGGCTCATCGTGCCGACTCCGGCAGCATGCTGATCGCCCCACAGGGGCACTGCTCGAAGCAGGCGGCGCAGCCCGTGCAACGGTCGTAGTCGAAGCGATATCGGTGGCCGACGCCGAGCTTGATGACCGCGTCCTCGGGGCACGCCGCCAGACATCCATCGCACTCGAAGCAGGTGCCGCAGGACAGGCACCGCTTCGCCTCATACACCGCCTCTCCTGCGCTCAGCCCCGTCACCACTTCGTCAAACGAAGCGAGGCGAGACGCCATGGCCGACCGCGGCTCGGGCCGGTGCGCGATGTCGGTGAAGTACCAGAGGTTGAGCTTGTCGAAGCTGGCCAGCGCCGACGGCGTCGGCTGCATGAAAGCCGAGCCGCGCAGCCATGCGTCGATGTGGCGGGCCGCCTGCTTGCCGTGACCTACCGCGACAGTAACGGAGCGTTCTGTCGGCACCATGTCGCCACCGGCGAACAGTCCCGGTCGTCCCGTCATGAAGGAGGAATCGACCACGACCGATCCGTCCGCGTCGAAGACGACGCCCTCGACGGGTCGGAGGAACGCCGTGTCGCTTTCCTGCCCCAGCGCCAGGATGAGGTCGTCCGCTTCGAGCGTCTCCAAACGGCCCGTGCCATGCGGTCGGCCCTTCTCGTCCAGTTCCATGACCTCGACGGTCATGGTCGGACCATCGATCGAGCGGATGGTGCGAAGCCAATGGATCTCGACCCCCTCTTCGAGGGCTTCCTGTGCCTCGAAGTCGTGGGCCGGCATGTGCGAGCGATCGCGGCGGTACACGATGACTGGCTCGTGGCCTAGGCGGACCGCCGTTCGTGCTGCGTCCATGGCCGTGTTGCCTCCCCCGTAGATGGCCACGCGCCGACCCAGGAGTGGCGGGACTCCCTCGGCCACATCGCGCAGATAACCGACGGCATCGAGAATGTGGGCAGCGTCGCGGGTCGGGATTTCGGTGCGTTTGGAGATGTGCGCCCCGACGGCGACGAAGACCGCATCGAAGCCGCCCTCCTTCCAGCTCTGCTCAAGGTCCTGGACGCGCTGGTTCTGCTCCATGCGCACGCCGATCCGGCGCAGCCGGTCTATCTCTCCGTCCAGCACCGCGCGCGGCAGGCGATAGGCTGGGATGCCGTAGCGCATCATTCCGCCGGGTACCCCTCCCGCATCGTGGAGGTGGACCTCGTGACCGAGCCGCGCGAGGTGCCACGCGGCCGACAGGCCGGACGGACCCGCGCCGATGACAAGCACGCGACGCCCACTCGTCGGCGAGTCGGCGGGCGGCAACCAGCCTTCGGCCAGGGCGCGGTCGCCCAGAAAGCGCTCGACGGCATGGATCGAGACCGCGCCGTCCAAGGCGTCCCGGTTGCAGGCCGGCTCACATGGGTGGTAGCACACGCGACCATGGATCGCGGGGAATGGGTTATCCCGCACGATCACCTCCCACGCCTCGCGGTGTCGGCCAGCCTGCGCAAGTCCGAGCCATGTCTGGACCTGCTCGCCCGCCGGACAGGCCTGACTACACGGTGGCAGCAGGTCGATGTACTCAGGGCGGCGCGCGCGGACCGACCCGGTACCGTGGCGGACCGTGAGGTCGGGGGGCTGCGTGATATCGTGCGGGTCGCGGGTCATGCGCGTCGTTCCCTGGTCGCCAACGGGGGCTGCGGCCTGCCCCGACCCATGCACGCTATCCTGTCGTCTGCCCGCGATCTGTAGGCATTCTAGCCATCACTGCCCGGCGAGTCACGTGCAGCGCGTCGGAGTTTCCCTTACGCAGCTTTCGATCGCCACCTCGACGAGCTTTTTTGGCCAGGTGTGTGTGAGGGAACGCTACGTCGAGCAGGCGTTCGGCAAGCTCGCTGCAGCGGAAGTTTGCGGAAATGGTGCTGGCGCCGACTCCTCGGTCGGAGACGAAATGATGTCGCTCGCGTTGGAATGATTGCGCGAGGGTCGGCGCGCCGACGCACGTTGCGATTCGTGCACATTCCTCCTGCTCGGCCCGACGACACACCGCTGACGCTCATCGGAGAGTTGAGAAAACGCGTGCGCCTGCGCCACTACAGCAGGCGCACCGAGACTGCCTACGTCATGTGGACACGGCGATTCGTGCGATTCCACCACAAGCGACACCCCCGCACGCTCGGCTCCG
>JANMSC010000026.1:0-5293 GCA_031388885.1 Gemmatimonadales bacterium
CTGCCGCGGCAAGGCGTACTTCGCAAGCCCGGTGACGCTGGGGGAGTTTTTGTTGATGGATTTCTTGAAGGGGAAGACGGTGAGGGGGTGACCGGGAACCGCAACTGGTCGATAGTCGATGGTGATCCTGTCATCGTGAGGGAGCGGAGCGACCGAAGGATCGCCGTGGTCGTGTTGGGCCGCTATCACCCAGTCACTATCGACTATCGACCAGTCCAGCAGCCATCCATCATCACCGATACACCACCGTCTTCACCCGTCTCCCCGATGGCAACGTCGCATTCGTCTCGACGCCGTTCATGATCGCGAGTTGCTGCGCCGTGATCGCCCCGCCACTCTGCCCTGCAAGGGAGGCGATCGAGGTATTTCCCGAGAGCGTCACCACCCGAATCGCGCGAGCGCGCTGGAACACCTGATTCGCCGCGGTAGAACGGAAGGACCGCAGCACGCCGGAAATGGTCCCGCCGTAGGAGCCCCAGCCCTGTGCCGTGGTGATGCCCAGGAACTGAAACACGCTGCCACCGTGCTGCACGTAGAGCACCTGGCCGCGAAGCTGCTGGCCGCCCTGCGGAGTCGCCGTAAAGTCTGCGATCACGGCCGGGCTTCCGCCAACGGTGACCCGTTGCGACGCGCCCATCTGCACGCCCTGCTGCTGCGCGAACGCTTGCATCGCCGCGTCGGGCGAAGCCTGCTGGGCCCCACTGAGCTGGATCTGCGCGCGACCGTTCGGTTCACCGAGCGTGACCGCCGCCTTCGCGTTCGCCGTGAGCCAGCCCTGCGGCGAGTCGAACTGGAATCGCAACACCGGATGCACGAAGCGACCGTTCTCGAAGTAGCCTTCGGCCGGATCGGGGCCGTAGAGCAGCCCGTTGATCCGCGTGAGGTATTCGTCACGATCCACAATCAGTCCGCGGGTGTTGGTCACCGTGTCGGCCCACGCCTGCGTCTTGGCAACGCGATCACCCGGGTCAGGGTGCGTCGAAAGGAAACTCGGGCCACCGCTCCCGCCACCACTCGCTGCGCTCACGCGCTGCAATGTCCGGAAGGTGTTCGGCACCTCGCGCACGTCGTAGCGCTGCTGCAATGAGTAGCGATGCCCCAGCTGGTCGGCCTGCGACTCCTGGTCGCGTCCATACTTGAGTGTGAAGATCGTCGCGATCGCGCCGGCCCCCTGCGCCACCGTGTTGCTCTTGGTGAGGATGGCTGCGGCGAGCACGCCGAGCTGGGCGCCCAGCCCGGTGCTCATCTGCGCAACCGAGTGCTTCGCCGTGACGTGCGCGATCTCGTGCCCAAGCACGCCGGCGAGTTCAGCCTCGGAGTTCATATGCACGAGCATGCCGCGGGTGATGAAGATGAATCCGCCGGGTGCGGCGAACGCATTGATCATCGGGTCATCGACGACGTGAAACTCCCACGGCAGGTTCGGACGCTCCGTCGCCCTGGCCATCTGCAAGCCGATCGTGCTGAAATAGTTCTGCAGGGCGGCGTCGGCAACGAAGCCCATCGTTTGCTGAACCTGGGGCACCTGGCTTCGCCCCATCTCGATTTCCTGTGCCTCCGACACCAGTGACACCTGGCGCTGCCCGGTCACCGGATTCGTGGCGCAGCCACCCACACCCACAGCACACGCAAGGGCACCCGCGACGGCAACGGACCGTGAAATTCGCATTGGCTTTGACCCTCCAGTTGGTCGTATCATACTCGCGCCATGAAGACGCCTCCCGCACAATCGCCGCGCACACCCGCGACCGGATGGACACCTGCCTGGGGCCTTCAGGTGCCCGGGGCGGTGCCACACCCCGACGACCGCGTCGGCTTCGTCCTGGAGCTCGGCCGCTCGCTCCACGCCTCGGGTTACGACGCCCAGCGGCTCGAAGAAGCGATGGAACTCGCCAGCGAAACGCTCGACCTGCGCGGTCAGTTTTTCTCCACGCCGACGTCCATCATGGCGTCGTTCGGTCCGCAGGACGACCAGCACACCTTCCTCATTCGGACCGAACCGGGCGAGGCCAATCTCGGCCGACTCGCGCAGGTCGATGAGGTCACCCGGGAGGTCATCGCCGGGCGGAAGTCGCCATCCCAAGGCCTGGCCAAGCTGTCGGTGATCGAGACGGCACCGGCACCCTACGGTACAGTGACAACCCTGATCGCCTTTGGCCTGTCGTCTGGCAGCGCGGCACGCTTCCTCGGCGGGGGGCTGAACGAAGTCGTCGCGGGATGCGCACTCGGCGTGCTGATCGGTGTGCTCGCGAACTTCGCCGGGCGAGACGAAGGACTCGGTCGGATTCTCGCTCCAGTCGCGGCGTTCGTCGCGTCGGTCATCGCCGCGGTGATCGCCGTCGCCGGTTTCCCGATTTCGGTCTTTCTGGCGACGCTGGCCGGCGTGATCGTGCTGATCCCCGGCCTGATCCTTACAACAGCGCTGCTCGAACTCTCGACCCAGCATCTCGCGTCCGGCACCGCGCGGTTCATGGGTGCACTTGTCACGCTGCTTGGCATCGCGTTCGGAATCGCCATCGGCAACGAACTCGCGTCGATCGTCATCGGGCGAGTGGTGTCAAGCCCGGTGCGTCCGCTCCCCGATTGGACGCTGGCGGTATCGCTTATCGTCTCACCGCTGACGTTCATGATCCTGCTCAAGGCGCAGATGCGCGACGCGGGCTGGATCATTCTCACCGGTCTGGTCACGTTCGCCGGTGCCCGACTCGGGTCGCAGGCCCTCGGCGCCGAACTTGGCACGTTCGTCGGTGCGTTCGCAACCGGCTTCGTCAGCAACTGGTACGCCCGCATCACCAACCGGCCGGCGCAGATTGCGCAGGTCCCCGCGCTGTTGCTCCTCGTCCCCGGCAGCGTCGGATTGCGATCGATGACGTCTTTGGTGGACCAGAACGTCGTCGTGGGCGTCGAAACCGCGTTCAACATGATCCTGATCGCGGTGTCGCTGGTATCGGGGATCCTGATCGCGAACGTGGTGTCGCCGCGGCGGAAGCTCGTTTCGTAGTTTCGGCTGGAGGACGACCGTCGCGGTCGACTGTCAACTCACCGCTTGCCCTCAATAATCGACCCCAGATCCCCCACAATTACCACATCGTCCGGTGAATCACCGTCGATGCCGAGCAGGATTACGGGAAGCCCCGAATCGAGCCGGACCCATTCCATTCCTTCGCGTCGCCACGCCGCACCTTCTTCGCCGATGATGTAGAGCACGCCGCCGACGATATGTGCCGCGCGGACCTGACCCTCGGTGGGAGATGCGACCTTCGTGAACGCGGTACCGGTCCAGTGCAGCACCGTGCCAGCGTCACCGACGACCCAAATTTCATTGGCCGAGCGAATCGCGATGCCGCGAAGGATCGAGCCGACTGGTGTCGGCACGCGACGCCATCCGGTGCCATCAAAGCGGAGCGCGCGCCCGCTGTCGCCTACGGCCCACACATCGGTCCACGCGCGTCCTTCCACGTGGCGAAGAAAGCCACTGAACCCCGTGCTGGTCGCAATCCATGCAGCGCCGGTCCATGCGAGTGCGGTCCCGTTACCACCGACGATCATCGCGCGATCGCCGTCGCCCCACCACACGCTGCGCAGCAGGCCATCATACGGTGACGCCTCGCGTCGCCACGCGCCGCCCACAGAACGGAGGATCGTTCCGCTATCGCCGACGACGAGCCGCGCTGTTGATGACGGGCCGGCGATGCCATACAGCGACGACGTCACTGGCAACGAGCTCATCCGCCACACACCACCCTCACGCGCGAACACCAGCCCGCCGGAACCGACCGCGAGCGCGCGCCCGTCCGCCGGAACGTGCACGTCGTAGAGGAACCCCCCGGCACTCGTCGGCAACCATCCAGCGGCGTCACTCACGACTGTGCCAAACCACCCCGCAGCAAAGCGACGACCGCCACCGCTGCTCACGGCGCGCAGGTTTTCGCGCGCCCCCGACGTCGGGACGATCGACCACGTCACCCCATCCCCGGTCAGCACTCGACCTCCATCGCCCACCGCGACGAAACGACCTGGTCCGTCGCTTGTCACTGCGAACAGGTTTGCGGTGGTCGGTGACGAAACCTGCCGCCACAGGCCGACATCACGGACGAGGATCGTGCCGTCCCCTCCCACCGCAACGATGCGCCCGGTGCCATCGCCCGATACGCCGAAGAGGCCAGCGCTGGTCGGCGACGCGACCTGCATCCAGCGGCCGCCGTCGCAGCACTCGAGCAGCACGCCGTTCTGACCGACCGCGACGAGTGACTGTTCGGAGTCGCCCCATATGCCCCAAAGTTCGAATGGCGAGCTGATCGCTTCGCGACGCCAGGCACCAGCGGCGCGGCGCAGGATCGTGCCATTGTTGCCAACGACCCACACCCGCGTCGAATCGAGTCCCCAGACGTCGAGAAGCACCGCATCCCCCGGCACCGAGTCACGCACCCACGTATCACCGACGCGCCGGAGTAGCGTCGAACCGGTGCCCGACGCGAAGAGTGGAAGGTCGTCGATCCCCCAGATCCCGGTCAGGGTCTCCTGAGTCGGCGCCGATTCGAGCCGCCACACGCTCCCGTCCCAGCGCTGGATCATCCCCGCCTGCCCCACCGCCCATGCAGCCGACGAACCCGCCGCCCAGAGGCCAAGAAACGCCGCGTTGGTGAGTGCATGACGCACCGGCAGCAGCGCCATAATCGGCGATGCGGGGTCGTCCACCATCACGGGATCGGACCGGCACGCGTACAGCGCAAACATCAGGAGAGCAGCGGAACGTCGCATAGAGGGAAACTAGCGAGGCGCAGGCGCGCGCCCATGCAGCGCCATGATGTGATCACGCTGCCGCACGTACAGCAGTGCGCCGACGCTCGCCGCAACGATGGACGTCAATATGGCGATGCCACTGAGCACATCACCTCGCACGAGAACCATCCCGATCGATCCCGCTGCCGCAGCACCGATCGGCCAAGTCACTGCTCGTATCGACGATTCGTGACGACGCCCGCGCCATTCGGCGATCAGGTAGCCGAGTACCGTGAACGCCCCAGCACTCTCGAGCCATCGCATCATCGTCACGCGAGCGAGATCGGGGTTCTCGAAGATTGCACTCGGCTCGGCTCCGGTGCCGCTCGCGACGAGATGCACCAGGAGCAAGGGCAAGAGCACGCGCACCACCTGCGGCTCAAGACGGCGGTCGCGGCGGACAGCGTGATGCCAAAGCACGCGACCAACCATGGCCGCAACAAGCGTCACGGCGAGTCCGCCGAGTGTCGCGCGCGGAGCGATTCGCAGCGCTGGCACCGATCCGATGGCG
>JANMSC010000098.1:0-5607 GCA_031388885.1 Gemmatimonadales bacterium
CGACACCCGGACGCAGGGTCAGGTTGCCCCGAAGAAGCTCCTGCTGAACGGAAGCACGCCGTTTACGGTCGGTCTGGACAATCCGAGCGCGGACGCGGAAATCCTCGAGGAGAATCCGGATTTTCCGTGCTGCCGTGTTGACGCGCCGGATGTTGCGAGGTTCGACTTCCATGCCGAGCCGATGGGCCCGATGCCGATTGGTTTCGTCCGCCCGTTCCGGTTCGAGAACCGCGGCACCATCGCACCTCTGCGCATGCACGGCGCCCCCTGTGGGGTACGGCTGCCGCTCGAATCCGGCGCGACCGTTGACCGCGTCGGCGCGTTCATCGGCACTGGCGGATTCGTGTTCAGTGTGACGGCGCAGGAAGATCTCGCGGTGGCCGTGCTGCGCATGAGCGTCGCGGGGCGGAACAAGGCGAGGCTGGTGATCGTGGCACTCGACGCCTCAGGCGAGGAAGTCGCGCGGATCCAGAACAACACGGGGGCTTCCGCGTTCGTCGATCTGCCCGTGCAGCCGCCGGCGTATTTCCGCACGCTCCACGTGAGCCTCGAGACGCTGGAGTCGGTTGACGCGGCTGGAAGCAAGGCCGCGTCCCTGACACTCGACTCGGTGGAGTGCATCATGGCGGCCGATCGCGAGCAGTTCGACCGCGACAGAGTTCGCTGCTCGCGCGAGTCGGCGGATGGTGTGGGTGCGGTCGTCAACTTCCTGGCGCGCCACGAATACGAGGTCGCGATTACCACGGAGATCAGCGTGCGGCACTCCTCGACCAACTGGGAGACCAGCACCGTGACCGAGCGCGTGGGCTTCGTGACCGCCGGTCCGCCCGGACTCAATGAGACCGCGGAGCCCGGGCTGGAACTGACTCCGTATGTGGTCAGCGCACCGCCGGGAGGTAACGGGCTCACGTATCGGGAGGAGTCGGTTCACATCGTGCTGTCGGACAGTCTCCGCATTTTCGGGCCCGGGTCCGGGGCCGTCGAGGCGGACTACCGGATGCCGGTGACGATCGTCGTCGAGTCGGCCTTCGATGCGAGGCCCGAAGCGCGCGTGGACAAGAGTTCTCGCGAATCCGCGGACTGGTTCCTCGCGAACCGCGCCGTGCCCGATCCCTGGCTCACATCGGCGGTGCTTGGCATCGCGATCGCGATGAGCAAGGACGGTCGGGCGCGTCGCTACCGGGACTTGACGGGCGCGTCGTCCGGCACCTGCGAACCAGACGCCGTCTGGCACGAGCAACAGCCACGCGTTGGGGTGGACCCGTTTGATGCGGACGGCCGCCCGCTGTGGGATGCGAGCGCGTCGTATATCGCGGCGTTGCGCCTCGCCGACGGCCCGGTCGTGGAACGTGCGCCATTCGAGCCTGCCGATGTGACCGCGCTCGACAACGTGACCGGAGCATGGACCGTCAGCGATGGCGCGCTCACGCCGACCGGGGCGGCCAGTGGTGTGTTCGGTGAGCTGACGTGGGATCTGCTGAAGCTCGAGTTGCGCGGCGCCATCGGCGCCGGCGGCCACATCGGCGCGGCGGTGCTTGTGAATCCGGCCCAACCCGCGCAGGGCATTCGAGCATTCGTACGGCGTGGGACCGGCGACGAAGGTTCACTCGTGGTCGAGTCGACATCGGGCGTTGCGATCGCATCGAGCCCGCTTTCGGCGGTCGGTGAGTCGAGCGCACTGACGATCGAAGTGTTCGCCGATGCGGTCCGCTGCACATGCGGCGAGGCAAGCGTGAGCGTACCGCGCGACGATCGCGGCGCCGGCCGCTGCGCGGTCATGGCCAGTGCGGCATCGATTGCCGTGCTACGGGTTCGCGGAATCGACATGTACCGGTTGCCGTTCCGTACCAGCCGCTACGAGGGATTCCGTGAGCATATCGAAACCTGCCTGGGAGTCGATCGGTATGATGCGGGTGCCGCAGCCGAGCCGCTCGCAAGCCTGTGGTCGAGGCTTGGCGGCAGCATCACCACCGTAATGGTTCCGTCAGCGTCTGACGCGGACCGCGAGGCGGTCTTCGGCCCCGCCGCGAGCGCCCTTGCGCTTCCGCTGCTCGAGGATCCGACACGGTTGCACTTGACGGCGGCCAGTTCCGCGAGCGACCGCTGGTTCCTCCTCGAGTCGCCGGAACCGATCGACTTTGTGGAAGAAGTCGAGCTCCGGATGGAGCGGCGCGTGATCCGGCCGGGGCTGTCGCTCTTCGACAGGGAGCGGCTCGGCGCAATGATTGAACGCGCAATCCTCGACGCGGCGACCGGCCCCGGACCGTTCCCGTTGCCGATGACGCCCATCGGCGTGCGGGCGCGCATCCTACCCGGCGACAGCCGGTGGATCCGGAATCGCATTGGCGACGCGAAGGTCGCTTTCACGGCAAGACTCGCGACGAAACATCTCGTGGTCACTGAGGTTGCGACGGGCGTGCAGCGCAACGTGCGGGTGTCGGGATTCACGGCGGAAGATCGGGAGTTGCTCCGCGATGTCACGGTGGATCTCAGTCGCACGCTGAAGATTGCGCGGTGGCACGTGGCGAACATTGTGGACTGGGTGGCCCAGCCCGTGTCGATCATCCAGAACGCCGATGCCACCAAGGCTCTCGTGCTGTCCCTGGGCGCGCCGCTCGGCGACGGCACCTACCGCCTGTCATTCGCGATCACACGGCACTGGTTCGAGACCATTGAACCGATCGGGCCTGGCAACACGTATCTTGACGAGGGGGAGATACTCTTCGAAGTCGTCGGCTAGCGAACAGGAACAGCATCAGCAAGGCGCGGCCCTTCGAGTGGATGTTGGCGCGCCAGGACACGAAGTCCGGCGTCTCCGTGCCGAAGCTGACGTCGATGTGCCATCCGGCGTCGCCCGGATCGACGGCCGACGGGAACCGCACGAGGAAGGTTCCCATCGCTGTAGGTCGAAGCCAGCGTCCCGGACCGACCAACCGATGGAACGCGGCGTGCAGCCGTGGCGTGTTCGCGGCCTCGACGAACGGGGCCTGCGTGAACATGCCCAGTCGAATGACGGGCTGCGTCCAGGTCGCGGGATCGTCCGGGCTGCACCCCGTCGCCTTCCAGAGAATCGCTCGAGCCGCGTCCGCGAGCTCGCGCGGAAACGCGTGGTCGATGCGTACGAATCCGTCGGTAATGAACTGCTCAATCCGCGCGGGCTCGAGCCCGCGCACTACGGGCGTGATGTCTTCCATGAATGTCCTCATCGCATGAGCGTGCCCGTATCCTGACGCTGCGCCAGGAACGCAACACGCGGTTGTCGTGGGCCACCGCTCGATGCGGTGGGCGACACCCAAGGCGAGAGTCAGCCGAGAAAAACGGCCGAGGCGATGGTGATCGCGACGAACTTCATCGAAACAGCGAATGTCGCACGGAACCGCGCGGTGGGCGGGCACGGGTACTGGTCGCCTGACTCCTGTCCGAAATCCGTATACAAACTTCGGACAGCCTCTGCTTCGCTCCGGGTCGAGGAGCCGAGCCTGGCGCGAGCGTGGCTCTATCGCGAGCTGAGTCGCCGGGAATAGCTGCACGTCTGGACCCTCATTAGCACTTGTGCGGGCCTTGACATCTTCTTCAATAGGGAGGAGATTGATGCCCTCCCTGGTTCGACATCAGCTGCGCCGAACACACGCGTGTTGCGCACAGAAGGAGCCATATGACGAAGAAGCGACTGGCGTGTTCGGCAGCGGGCGCAGCGGCGATCGCCGCCACCTTGACAGGAGTGGCTCTCGCTACTCCGGGCAATGCCGTGGTCGGCACGATCATGGCGAGAGCGGGGTTTACAAACCCGGTCAGTATCATGTTCAGGCTCGCCGATGACCACAGCAACCGTACGCAGGTCATCCAGGTGCGAAACGCGAAAGACACGGTCATCCAGCAGATAACGTTTACCGCAGGTGGCCACACGGGTTGGCACAGCCATCCTGGACCTGCGCTCGTTCTTGTCACGCAGGGTGAGCTGACGCTCTACTCGGCAGACGATTCGGCGTGTTCCGGCCGCACGTATTCAGCAGGGCAGGCGTTCATCGATCCCGGCCAGGGTCACGTCCATATCGGACGCGCGAGCCAGACCGGGAACACCGTAGTGTGGGTGACATACTTCGACGTCCCGCCGGGAAGCGGGGTTCGAATAGACGCTCCGGATCCCGGGACGTGCGTCTTCTAAGGCCCACGTCTTCGGGCTTCGGGCTTCTGGCTTCGGGCAGAACGTGCCGTAGCCTGTAGCCTGTAGAGCACATCCTCCCCTGGCTCGGGACCCCACAGGGGGCGCTGCGGTTGCATCCTGCTGTGACTGGCTCTGCGGTGGCGGCAGCCCGTCGTGTGTAGATCCGGATGTTCGGGCCGGATCGCAGGATTGTCGTGAAGCGCGACACCGGCAGGAAGAAGGCATCGTGCAGGTCGTACACCGCGCTGCGCGCGCGCCCATGCGTGCCTCGGACGGTGTGCATCAGCGAGTACTCGGTCCGGGCGATGTGCACGATCTCGGCGGGAATGGTGATGTACGTGACGAGCGGCGATTCGTACAGCACGAGCCAGTCCGGCGACCGTCCCTTGGGATCGCCGAACGGCTGGGTCTCGGGATCGTACCGCCACTGTTGAATGTCCGTGCGCCAAAAATCGAGCCGCGTGAAGATGTTCCCGGTGTCGTGCAGCGTGTCGTGGGACTTCATGCGCGCGTTGATCCACTCGCTCGCGACCACGCGCGTGTCGGTGCGTGCGAGCAGCAGGTCGAGCCATGCGGAGTACACCAGGCCGGGCAGCAGCGTCACCGCCGCGGCGACTGACAGCGCGCGCACCGGCGAGAGGTTCACACGCCGGGCAACCGCCTCCGACACGTGGTGAACTCCCGCCGCGGCGAACAGGCACAGAAACGGGATCAGGGGCAGCACGTACCGGAAGAACAATCCGCCGTGACTGGCAGAGCAACTATCCCTCTGACGACCGCCTCGAGAGCCACATGCAGCCCCTGCTCGACGGGTTGGAAGCGCTCAAGACGCATTTCGAGGAAGACGAAGAGGCGATCAAGCTAGTCGCAGCGGAAGTGGAGTCGGCTCACCAGTGGGTTGGCGAGAACACTCCTGACGACTCCGCCGAGAAGCCTCCGCGGAAACTCGGAAAGGTGGTTCGTCAGATCAGCATCGTGGCGAGCGGAGCATTTTCGACGACGTCGATGACGACGGCGAATCCGGAGCATGAGCGACGGCTGCCGCGACCATCTGCGTCGGTTTTATTCCCTTCGCCGTCCTGAAGTCTTCAAGAGTTCCGCGGTGGCTACATTTTTGGACGGGCGCCAATGCTGACTTTGTCCGAAACTCGTACACACATTTCGGACACCTTCGACAGAGCCAGTTCGCCGAGCAAGCGATCTCTATGTGGGAAGTCTCGGAGATTGCAAGAGGCGCGGGCGGCAGGCCTCACGCGGCGGTTAGCAGCCAGCTGCGGAAATCGTCCCAAACACCCAGCCAACTCATCTTTGACAAGTGAGCCCTGCTACATGGCCGCTGTTGTCTCACTCGGCCGTTGTGCCGAGATCCATACGAAGCGGGCAAAGTCGACAGCCCACTCCCTGCCAATTGTAAATGCCGTCGCTTTCACTGCTTCAACAAC
>JANMSC010000135.1:0-6254 GCA_031388885.1 Gemmatimonadales bacterium
CAACGTCCCTCGCCCGAATCCGACACCCGTCCGGTGTAGCCGTGCAACGTTGGGTCGGCGGCCAGCGACTGCGCCGTGAGGTCGAGCAACCACGAACTCACCACGCTGCCCCGGCGCCACAGTTCCGCCACCTCGACGAGGTCGAAGTCGAACTGGTAGTGCTCCGGGTGCCGCAACGGTGTGGTCTCGGCGTCGTGGGCCTGACTCGCCCGACCCGCCCCCGCGTGCTGGAGGATGTTGAACCCTTCGGCATACGCCGCCATCATCCCATACTCGATCGCGTTGTGAACCATCTTGACGAAATGTCCCGCGCCAGCCGGACCGCAATGGAGGTAGCCGCGGTCGGCCGTGCGCGCATCGCGCTGCCGGCCGGGGGTCGCAGGCGCCGCCGAAAACCCCGGAGCCAGCGCAGCGAAAATCGGGTCAAGCGCGTCGACGCGATCGGCGTTGCCACCGATCATCAGGCAGTAGCCGCGGTCGCGTCCCCACACGCCGCCGCTCACGCCGCAGTCGATGTAGTGGATGCCCAGTGCCTGCAGGCGCGCCGCGCGGGCGATATCGTCCTGGAAGTTGGAGTTGCCGCCGTCGATCAGCGTGTCGCCGGGCGCAAGGAGGGGGGTCAGGTCATCGATGACACGATCGACAACTCCGGCCGGCACCATCAGCCAGAGGTTACGCGGTGCGCTGAGCCCGCCGACGAACGCCGCCAGCTCGGTGAATCCTGACGCGCCTTCAGCAATCAGCGGCGCTACTGCCGCGGGGTCGCGGTCGTACACCGCGCAACCGTGACCAGCGGCGAGGAGTCGTCGGACCATGTTGGCTCCCATTCGGCCCAAGCCGAGCATCCCGAGTTCCATCTGGCCTCCGCGTGAGTGCGCTCGACCGTCGGTCACGGTGTACCGTATGTTACCCTAATGGCGCCACACAACCCAAGCACACATGCGGGCGATGCTGAATCAGCAGGCGGACCGACCGGCCTGCCGATGCTGGTTGGTCCGATCGACGTGCTGCGGGTTGCCTTCGCCGTCCGGGTGGCCGAGCTCGCAAGTCTTGCGATGGCGCGGCGCAACCGCTTCGCCATTGCAGTGTCGGGCGGATCCGTCGCATCGGCACTGCTTCCGGCGCTCGCGGACGCGCCGGTCGATTGGTCGCGGACCGATATTTTCTGGTGCGACGAGCGAGCGGTACCGATCGACGCGGCGGAATCCAACTACGGAACGGCGTGTGCCGGGTGGCTGGCCGCGCCGCGCCTCGCACGCGCCCGACTGCATCGCATGGTCGGTGAAGCCGACGACCTGGAACTGGCTGCGTCTGCCTATGCCGATGACCTCCGCGCCACGTTGGGATCGTCGCCGATCCTGGACCTCGTCGTCCTCGGCGTCGGCGAAGACGGCCACGTCGCGTCGCTCTTTCCGGGTGCTGACATGTTGGACGAAACGGTCCGGCTGGTCGGGGTGGTGCTTGACGCGCCCAAGCCACCGGGGCGTCGGATCACGCTTACGCTTCCAGCGATCCTGGAAGCACGAGTCGTGTGCGTGGCTGCGCTCGGTGACGCCAAGCGGGAGGTGATGACGCACGCGGCATTCGACCCCTCGAGCAACCTGCCGGTCGCGAGAGTTATTCGTGGCGCACCCAACACATGGGTTTTCCTGGAGTCCACCGCATGACCAAGGGACGCGTGACCGATCCCCCCGCCATCGCCCCCACGATCAACAGCGGCTCCGCACCGGTCGCCACCGGGTCAGGCAGGAGGGTATCGGGGAGGTCGTGCGACAGGTCGCGTTCGCACGCGAAGAACCGCACGAACGACCGTCGTCGTTGGGTGGCGTGCTCCCACTTGTCTCGCTTCCCATCGGCCGTAAGAACGAACGCACCCTTGCGGGTGCCGACGAGAACCCGTACACCGCTCATCTCATGCTCCGTAGTGGGTCGCAACAAACCGTAACGTTCGCCGTAGCGGTTGTCGATAACGTGGGCGCCTCACGGCCGGGCACACGGTGCCCCTGGGGCGCGAACGATCGACTCGTCGCTATAATGTGCGCATGAAGCCCGCCTCAGTTCGAGTGGAGCGCCCCTGACCCCCAGCGACGACGCCATGCCGATTCCGGCTGCCGCCACGGACCCGCTCCCGAGCCCGGTGGTGACAACGAGTACGCGCTATGACCGCTCGATCATCGAGGGCCCGCTGCAGCGCGCCGTGTGGCGGCTCGCGTGGCCGGCGATGCTAACCAACATCTTCGGGGGCATCCAGGGCGTCATCGACCACGCGCTGGTCGGGCACTTCGTGGGGTACACGGCGAATGCCGCGATCGGCGTCGCGATCCAGATCTGGATCGTGGTCATCGTCTTCATCATGTCCCTCTTTACCGGGATGAGCGTGCTGGTGGCACGCTTCGTCGGCGCTGGCGACGAGCTGAAGGCCGACCGCACTGTCTATCAAGCGTTCCTCACGACCATTGTCCTGTCGTTCGGTCTGCTCGCCCCCCTCGGCTACATATTTGCGCCGCAACTGCTCGACTTCGTCAATGCCACCGACGCAGTGCAGGCGGAAGCGCTACCGTTCTTGCGCATCATGTTCGGATTCAGCGGCGGCATGCTGATCTTCTTCATGCTGGGCGGTGCCCTGCGTGCGGCGGGCGACGCGCGGACCCCGATGATCCTCGGCGTCGGGATGACCGTGCTGAACATCGTGCTCAACATCGTCCTCATTCGCGGGCTCGGTCCGATCCCGGCATACGGCACCCGCGGGTCAGCGATCGGTACCGCGATCGCCACCTGGCTGGTCGCGGCGTACGGGCTATGGAGGCTCTGGCACGGCGGGTGGGTCGTGTCGTTTCCGCGTGGGCTCGGGTACCGTCCTGACTGGGCGATCATCCGCTCGCTGTTCAAGTTTGGCCTCCCGACGGGGATCCAGGGCATCGCGATGAATATCGGCGGAGTGCTGATGCTCTCGTTCATCGGATCGCTCGCCGAGAGTGCGGCGGCGCAGGCCGCATTCGCCATCTCGTACTCGCAGCTCTTCTCGTTCGTCACGTGGACGTCAGTCGGGCTGATGGGCGCTGCCGCCGCCGCCGCCGGTCAGAACCTCGGCGCGGGCCGCCCCGATCGCGCGACGGCCGCAGTGCATGTCGCCGCCCGGTTTGCCGCAACCGGCGCCGTGGCGCTGGGCCTCGCGTTCTTCTTCCTGCCGCGATACTTGCTCGCCGTGTTCGGCATGAGCGAACCGGCGGTCGTCGAACTCGGCGTGCAGCTGCTGCGGGTACTCAGCGTGTCGGGGCTCTTCATCGCGGTGGCGCTCGCCTACACCGGCGGGTTGCAGGGCACCGGTGACACCCGGAGCCCGCTCTACATCTCGATCATTTCCCAGATTGCCATTCCGCTCGGGATCTGCTTCATCATCCAGCAAACCGGGACGCTGCGCCCGATTCACATCTGGCTCGCCATTCTTGCGGGCCATGCCACGCGGTGCGCGCTGAGCGTCATCCGATTCAATCAGGGCAAGTGGCGACACATCGAAGTCAGTATCGGCGGGGCGAAGGCGAGTTGATCCGCCTACCGATTCAACAAGTCCGACACCTTCACTAGTAATACGTCGTCGGCACGCCGACCAAACAGCTCGTCGAAGTCGCCCCGAAATGATTGCTCGCCCTCGCGCGTCGCGAATGCCTGGCGCTCTTGGCTCCACCCCAGGAACAACGTGGATCCGGCTGAAGCTGCCCTCAGCGATGAACGGTTGCGCGGACTGCTGCAGCGACGCCTCAGGGCTGACGGTGTAGTTAAGCCGCCGAGCGATCCCGAATGTTCGCTGCTCGAGTTCGGCGAAGGTCTAGCGCCGGGTGCCGTCGACATCGGTGAGGTTGCCGTATCACAGGTTTCATCGTCGTGACAGCGAGCGGTCCGACCAGCTGCGGGTTGGACGCACGGCGCGTTCCGTGGCGCCGGCACAACAACATCCATGACAGCGTTGTGGCGTGCCCGCACGATCTGCCGGATTGCCAGTTATAAGGTGTTGCAATGAAATGGCTTACGTTGTGCGAATCGGGGAATGGATCTTGCTTTCCCAGCCCGCATTGGTTCTCGTACGGGCACGTCAATAGGTCAAATCCAGTCCACTTGAGGTCGGTCATGAAGCTGCTTAAAATTGTCGCGCCGCTCATGCTGGCGGTCGCCGCAGTTGCGTGCTCCGAGTCGGGTGAGGTGCTGACTCAGCCTGGCCTTCATGGTCTGGCTCCGTCGCTGATCGCGCATCCCGGGGGTCCCGGCATCGGGGAACGGATCATCGTCTGCAAGGAGGGTGGGGCAGGCACGTATGACTTCACCTACTCCGGCGGCGCCTCGGGCGGCTTCAGTCTCGAGCCTGGCCAGTGCTGGCTCGTTGGACGCTTCGGTGGCGCAGGCGTGACGCTGAGCATCACTGAAGTGCCGCGGCAGGGGCACGAGGTCGTGAGCATTGCGGTTGATCAGGTCACTCCGACAGACCAGTTCGTCACAGGAACGAACACAGTTTCGGGTGTGGTCGGGAATGGCTTTACGCCAGACGCCGCCCTCGTGACGTTTACGAATCGGGTTATCGTCACTGAGACGCCAGGTGACGAGGGGTGCACGCCTGGCTACTGGAAGAACCACGAGGACTCGTGGGTTGGTTACTCGACCAGCGCGACGGCCGGCAGCGTGTTCGCACTCGGCGGGTTCTCGACACTTGCATCGAAATCGTTGCTGCTGACGCTCGACGGCGATGGCGGCCGGGGTACCCTCGGTGCCGCCAAGATCCTGCTGCGAGCGGCGACCGCGGCGCTGCTGAACGCCGCGCATCCAGGCGTCGATTACACCCTGACCGCGTCCGGCATCGTGACGCAGGTCAACGCGGCGCTTGCCAGCAACAACCGCGCGACCATGCTGACGCTCGCCACGTCGCTCGACAACGACAACAACCTCGGTTGCCCGCTCAACTGAACCGGGACAGTCACACACGCTCGCGGGGGCCCGGGGAAACCCGGGCCCCCGCTGCGTTTGGGTGCGTGGGGGCGATCGCGCATCGCGCCAGAGAGCGTCGCCGTCGCGATTGCCATTTTCGGCACTCGACGTTTCATCTGTTGCACCATGAAACCATGTGGGCCGCTTGGGCGTCTATGGAGTCATGTGTCATACGAGAATCGCCGGATGAACCGCCAACACCTGGTCGACACGTGCCGCACGACGCTCGTCGCGGCACGCGAGCACGTCACGGCGCGACGTGTCAGTCGCGTGCTCGTGTTCGCCGGTGCGTTGGGCTTCGTTGCGATTGCGTGCGAGGCGCTGGTGCGCGGTCGAATTCCGATCGCACAAGCGCGTTTGCCCAGTGCGCTCTACACCCGAACCGTGCCATGGGGAGGGGGCAGCGACGGCGGCGGTCCCGGAACGGCGCCCGTCGCGTTCGGCTCGCTCGACGGCGCACCAATGGAGCAACGGATACCGATCCGGCTCGCCGAACTCCCCGACCACCTGATCGATGCAGTACTCGCGGTCGAAGACCAGCGCTTTTACACCCACCACGGCCTTGACGTCCGGCGCATCGGTGGCGCGATCGTGGCAAACGTGCGCGCCCTCGGCATTGCCGAGGGCGGCAGCACCGTCACGCAGCAATTGGCCAAGAACCTCTTTCTCAACGCCAGTCGGACGCCGCTGCGCAAGGTGCGGGAGGCGGCACTTGCCGTGGTCCTCGAGGCACGGCATGACAAGTCGCAGATTCTCGAGGCATACCTCAACGAGATCTACCTCGGTCAGGATGGCGGGCGCGCGATTCACGGGGTTGGCGCGGCGGCGCAGTACTACTTCGGCAAAGACGGGCGCCGGGTTACGCTGTCCGAAGCGGCACTGCTCGCTGGAATGATCCACGCGCCCAACCGCCACACACCGATGCGCCACCCGGTGGCCGCGCGGGAACGCCGCAACCTCGTCCTCTCGCTCATGGTCGAACAGCGACGAATCACGCAGACCCTGGCGGGTCGCGCCAGTCGCGCGAAGCTCCCGGCGAAGGTTCGATCAACAGTGAAGCTCGATGGTCGGTACTTCCGTGACTTCGTCGCAGCCGTGACGCCCGCTCGATTGCCATCCCGCGGGACGGCGGTGTACACCACCCTCGACCCGCAATTGCAGGCCGCCGCCGAGCGGGCGGTGCGCGGTGGACTCGATCGCATGAAGGTCGCCGGAGCGGAGGCCGCGCTGGTCGCGATCGACCCACGCACCGGCGAGGTCCTCGCGATGGTCGGTGGACG
>JANMSC010000146.1:0-2673 GCA_031388885.1 Gemmatimonadales bacterium
CCCTGCCGGTGCGCGTAGTCGAGCGCACCCGCTACCGCGACCGCGATCCGAATGGCCTCCTCGACCGGGAGCTGTCGCTCGCGGTCGAGCCGGGCGCGGAGCGATTCGCCCTCGACGTACGGCATCACGTAGAACAGGTGACCGTCGGCGTTCCCCGAGTCGAACAGCGGCAGCAGGTTCGGGTGCTGCAGGTTGGCAGTGACCTTGATCTCAGCAAGGAATCGCTCGGCACCGAGGACAGCGGCGAGTTCGGGCTTGAGGACCTTGAGCGCGACGTGCCGATCGTGCTTGATGTCGTGCGCGAGGTAGACGGTGGCCATGCCGCCAGCCCCAAGCTCGCGCTCGAGGCGGTAGCGATCGGATAACGCGGCGGTGAGGCGGTCCAAGCTGCTGTTCACGGGACGCTCCTCCCGAACACCGCCACTCGCTCAGCGGCCTTCGCCAGAATGCGATGGAACTCCGGCAGGCCCCGCAACGGCGCCAGGAACGGACAGTGGGTGGCAAAGAAGTCATATGGGTAGAAGCCGTTGTCGACGGCACGCTCGAAGAGTTCGAGTGCCTGCCCGAGGTCGCCCGCCATGGCGAACGATTCGCTCAGATGAAAAGTGTGATGAGCGTCCAGAGCTGCCCAGTCGACTGCCCTGAGCCGCTCCAGCGCCTCGGCGCGCCGTCCGCCAGCCGCGTTAACCAAGGCGCGCAGCTGCACGGTGTACGGCAAGTGCGGTGCACGGAGTAGCATCCACTCGGCCTCCCGCGCCGCATCGGTCATCCGGTTCGCCAGGGCGTAGTTGTACCCCAGCGCCCAGTGGGCGATCACGAAGTCTGGTTCCCGGGTCAGGGCCCGCTCCACGAATGCAATGCCATCGGCCGCCGCGCCCACGAACCAATGATTGGCCCCGGCCAGCAGGTCTGCGAAAGGCGAAAGCGGATCACGCGTCGTCAAGTCGCTACTGGTCGTCGCGGCCTCTTCATTGCGGTTCGCGGCCTGGAGCGAAATCCCCATCTGAAAAAGCACCTCGGCATCGTTCGGGTCCCGTGCGAGCGCGGCCCGGAACGACCGCACCGCCCCGGGCAGGTCTCCGCGTTCGTAGCTCGCAAACCCGCGAAGTGCGTGCCCATACGCCGCGTCAGGAGCGTCGGCGATCAATGCGGCGGCCTCCGCCTCGACTTTCGCGAGCGGGTCGGTGCGGCTCTCGCCCATCCGCACCAGCGCGAACCAGCCATAGGCCCGAAGTGCGCGGAGTGCGGGAACCTCACCCTCGATCGCGATCGCCTGGGCCAGTAGCGCCGCGCCCCGGTCGAGCTGATAGCGCTGCATCGCCTGGCGAGCGTGGAGAAACAGCTCGAACGCCCGGACGCTGGTGATCGGACGGTCTGTCAGGCGCCGGTTCTCGTCGGCGGAAAGCGTGATGCCGAGCGCCTTCACGATCTCGCGCGCAACCCGCTCCTGTACGTCGAAGACGTCGTCCATTGTCCCGCTGAATTTCTCGGCCCACACGGGTGTGTCCGTCGTCGCGTCGATCAGTTCGGCCGTGATGCGCAGCGAGTTGCCGGCGCGGCGCACGCTGCCGGACAGTGCATAGCGCACGTTGAGCTCCCGTCCCAGGGTACGAATGCTCATTGTCGTTCCCTTGAGCCGCATCGACGAGGTGCGGGAGAGCACGCTCATTCCCTTCACTCGTGCGAGGTCCGCAATGATTTCTTCCGTCAGACCGTCGCTGAAGATCTCGTTGTCCGGATCGGGAATCTGGTTCACGAAAGGGAGCACCACCATGGAGCGACGGTCAGGCCCCGTGGCGACAGCAGGCGGAGCGTTGAACGCCGCCATCAACTCGCGACAGGTCGAAAACCGATCGGTGGACTGCGTAGCCATCGCCTTCAACAGCACCTGATCGACATGGGCCGGCACATCGCCGCGCCGCTTCCGGACCGATGGCGGCGGGCTGATCACCCGTTGGGCGAGCATCGCCATCGCCGGGCCGCCGAATGGCAGCTCACCGGCGAGGCACTCGTAGAGCACGCAGCCGAGGCTGTACAGATCGCTGCGGCCATCGACTGGCTCCCCGGTCACCTGCTCCGGGCTCAGGTATGCGGGCGTACCAACCACCTGGCCCGTCTGCGTGAGCCTCGCATCCTCCGCTCCGGTCACCGCGCGGGCGATGCCGAAGTCGGCCACGACGGCGTGGCCGTCACTGAGCAGGATGTTCTCGGGCTTGATGTCGCGATGGACCACGCCCGCTCGATGCGCGTAGTCCAGCGCGTCGGCGACCTCGCGCACAATCCCCATCGCTGCCTCGACCGGAAGCTGCTGTTCGCGGTCGAGACGATCACGAAGCGACTCCCCGTCGATGAACGGCATGACATAAAACAGGAAACCGTCGGTTTCACCCGAATCGTGCAGCGCGAGGATGTGAGGGTGCTGGAGGTTGGCGGTGGTCCGGATCTCGGCGAGGAATCGCTCCGCACCGATGACCGCGGCAAGCTCCGGTCGCAATACCTTGATCGCCACCTTGCGATCGTGCTTGATGTCATGCGCGAGGTACACCGTGGCCATGCCGCCCGCACCGAGCTGGCGGTCGATGCGATAGCTACCGCTGAGGGCAGCGACAAGCCGAGCCGCGGCGTTCGACGAAAGGTTGTCAGGCATTCAGGGTCCGATGCACTACTCGGTCA